>JBAQWM010000238.1:0-15948 GCA_049298915.1 Steroidobacteraceae bacterium
GTTCATAGCCACTCCCGGCGATGAAGCGCGCGAATTCGGCGCGTGTCACCTCATGGCGGCCGAGTGCGAACGCCTGCAGTATCCGGATTACGACCGCCCCGCCTTCGCCGGTTTCACCCATGACGAAACTGCCTGCCGGAATCACGACCATTTCGGGACAGTCATTGCAGTCACGAAACGCCGCTCCTGCTGACCGCGCCACATCCGCAGCCTGCAGCACTGGAACTGCGGCGAGCAGAATCAGGCTCATCAATGCCCGGCCTGTCTTCACGATGCCATTCTCACGGGAATATAGATATGGGCAGCCCCACGCTGGACGAGCAGCGCCACCGTTTCGCCGGACTGCGTCACCGCCTCGCGGAAATCGCCGATCGACGTCACCGGCACTCCGTTCACTGCGAGCAGCACGTCGCCGGGCTCAACACCGGCCTGTGCCGACGGGCCCGCGGTCTCCTCGACGAGCAGTCGCCCCTCGGTGTGCAGCTGGCGGCGCTCGCTGGCCGACAGCGGCCGCACCGCGAGTCCGAGTTTGCCGGTGTCGGAATCGGCAGCCGGCTGGCGCAAGGCAACTGCGGGATCGTCCTCAAGTTCACCGAGCTTGACGCGTATTTTCCGCTTGGCCCGGTTGCGCCAGACATCGAGCGTCGCCTCGTTACCTGGCTTGATCGCGGCAATCACGGCCGGCAATTCGCCCGAACGCTCGATTGCCCGGCCATCGACAGACAGGATCACGTCGCCGGCCTTGAGCCCTGCCTTGTCCGCCGGTCCGCCGGCCTCGACCTGGCTGATCAGTGCACCAGAGGGACGCGGCAGCCGGAATGAGTCGGCCAGGGCCTGATTGACGTCCTGGATCGTCACGCCGATGCGCCCGCGCTCGACCCTGCCGGTAGCGACCAGCTGATTCCTGACGTGCATCGCGACATCGATCGGAATCGCAAATGACACGCCCTGATAGCCGCCAGTTCGACTGTAGATCTGTGAATTGATCCCGACCACATCACCCTGCAGGTTGAAAAGGGGTCCGCCGGAATTACCCGGATTCACCGCGACGTCGGTCTGGATGAATGGCGTGTACGCGTCGCCGGGCAGAGAACGTGCGGTCGCGCTGATGATCCCGGCGGTCACGGAATTGTCGAACCCGAAGGGCGAACCGATCGCGACGACCCACTGGCCGGCTTTCAGGGCCGCGGGGCTGCCGATTCGGACGAATGGCAGCCCAACGGCATCGATCTTGAGCACGGCGACATCCGTGCGGGCATCGACGCCGATGACCTTGGCCCGGTATTCGCGTCGATCGGTCATTCGCACGGTCACTTCGCGCGCGCGGTCCACGACATGGGCATTGGTCAGGATGTAGCCATCGGCGCTGATCAGGAATCCAGAACCCTCGCCATGCGTGACCGGCGGCGGCTGGCTGTGTGGCGTTCCGAATCCGAAGCGCCGGAAGAAATCGTAAAACGGGTCTTCCGGCGACAGCCCCGGTGCACCCCCTTCGCTGACCTCTTGCTGCGAGACTGTCGTCACGTTGACAACGGTCGAGCCGTAGGCCGCAACCAGCGCGCTGAAATCCGGCAGGCCGCTGACGATGGTCGGCGCCTGCACGGGTTCAGGTGATGCAACCGGCGTCGCCGGCGCCGGGGTCTCGGCCGTCTGCACTGGAGGCGTTTCCGTGCTGCCGCAAGCCGCAAGTGTCGCGAGAAGTACGATCAGGCCGGGAAAAATCTTGAGTCGCGTCATGAAATCTCCGCCATCATCGGGTGATGCAGCGTTCTGACTGTGCCTGCTCCTGCAAGTTGCATTCATGGATATTACTATTGCACCAAATGTACCGCATGATCTCGAGCTTGTGCCTGGCGGTGGCAGCCCTGGCCGCCGAGGCAGATGGCCTGCCTGAGCGCCCCCGTGCCGTGCTGAATCAGCAGCTGGTACCGGATTCGGCGGTCACTGTCGTCGTCCGCGATGTGGCGACCGGGGAAAGTCTGGTCGAACTCAACGCCGATTTGCCGCGCACGCCAGCTTCCACGATAAAGCTGGTGCCGACCTGGGCGGCGCTCGAGACGCTGGGACCGGCCTATACCTGGAAGACCCGCGCATGGTCCGACGCGCCAGTTATCAAGGGCGTGCTGAACGGCAATCTGTACCTCCAGGGTGGCGGAGATCCGCTGCTGACCATCGAGCGATGGTGGCGCTTCGTTGCCGATCTGCGCCAGACTGGATTGCGCGTCATCAACGGCGACATCGTCATCGACCAGACCCGGTTTGCGGCGCTGGATGAGCGCCGGGAGGACTTCGACGGCAGGGCCTGGCGGACCTACAACGTCCTGCCCGACGCATTGCTGGTCAACTGGCAGACATCTGAATTCGTGGTCCGTCCCGCCGAAGACGATGAGCGTGTCGAGGTTGCGATCCAGCCGTATCCCCATGGGCTGGTTGTGGAGAATCGCGTTTCGCTCACTGCCGGTCGCTGCGCCGGTCGCAATCGACGCATCACCATTACGAGTCCGGAAGACAGACCCGACCGCGTGATTGTCGCGGGCCAGATGTCGGCGAGTTGCCCGCCACAGAAATTCCAGCGTGTGATCCTGCAACCGGCTGAATACGCATACGGCACATTCGTGACCATGTGGCGCCAGCTGGGCGGCGAATTCAGCGGCGGAATGGTGCGCGCGGCCACGCCGGCGGCGGCCCGGCTGCTGCTGATGCAGGAGTCGCAGCCGCTGACCGAGATCGTGCGCGTTACCAACAAGCACTCGAGCAATGTGATGGCACGCACGCTGGTCCTGACGCTGGCCGCTGAGACCGGCTCGACCCCGGCAACGACGAGCGCTGGCGAATTATCGATAACGGAAATACTGGCCGCCCGCGGTCTCGAGTTTCCGGAACTGATCATCGGCAACGGCTCGGGCCTCTCGCGCGACGCCCGTATCTCCGGCGACAGCATGGCGCGGCTCCTGATCAGTGCGTCGAAGAGCCGCTATGCCCCTGAGTTCCTGGCCTCGCTGTCGCTCGGCGGCCTGGACGGCACACTGCGCAAGCGCTTCGGGAAGATCGGGGACCCAAGCCGGATCCGCATGAAGACCGGCACGCTCCGGAATGTCAGCAGCATCGCCGGCTATGTCAGGGGCGAGTCGGGAAAGCATTATGCGGTCGTCGTCTGCACCAACCACCCCGGTGTCCAGAATGGCGCGGGCGAGCTGATCCAGGGCGCGGTGATCGAGTGGGTTCTGGAACAATAAGAGGCCTCTCGAAGGCCGGCAGGCCGCATGCTCAATGCGACGAACCGCTCCTGAGGCGCGACGGGCGCCGGCTTCAGGCCCTCCCCGGATACCGGCGTCCGCACCTAGAATCGACACATGGAATCCATGACCGCAATGCTGATCGTGCTGTTCCGGCTGTTCTTCGGCTGGTGCGGCGGCGGCGAGCCTGAGCAGGCGCCACCGGAACACAGTTCATACATCCAACGCTGAGCCGCCGGCTCCTAGGCACCCTGCAATATCCGCTCCAGCCGGTCGCGGTAGCTCCGACTCAGCTTCAGCTCGTGGCCGCCGTCCAGTGTCAGGAAATATTCGCCATTGGTATGGGGTCTCAGCTGGCGGATGCGCTTGACATTGACGATTGTCGAGCGGTGCACGCGCTGGAAGTATGAAGGGTCCAGCCGTTCCTCGAATTGCTTCATGGTCGCGCGCACCACGTGGGTGCGTCCCTCGGCGTGCACGCACATGTAGTCGCCAGCCGCATCGATCCAGTCGATCAGGCTGACTTTCTGACGGATTATTTCACGGCCGAGGCGGATCGGCAGCACGTCCGGCCAGCGCCGCGTGACGCCGTCCACCCCGCGAGCCAGCCATTCCTCGGCGTCGAGTCTGCCCTCGCCCGTGACGCGCGCGAGCAGGGCAACCAGCTGCTCGCGATGCTGGACCGAGCGCCGCTGCGTAACCTGGTCGCGCACATGCGCCATCGCGCGCTCGAGCCGCTCGTCGACCAGTGGCTTCAGCAGGTAGTCGAGCGCATGCGCGTCGAATGCCTCGATCGCATAGCGGTCATATGCCGTGACAAATACGACCATCGGCATGCTGGTCTGCGGAATGCGCCGCAGCACCTCGAAGCCATCGATGCCCGGCATTTCGATATCGAGGAACATCAGGTCAGGTGATTGCGTCGCCACCGCATCCACTGCCTCGCGGCCATTGGCGCATTGGGCGACGATCTCGATATCCGGGAATTCCGCCAGACGAAGCTCGAGCCCGCGCCGAGCCAGCGGCTCATCATCGACGATGATTGCGCAAATCCGGTTTTCCATCGATCTCAGATTTCCAGCGGCAGTCGCATTTCGACCCGCAGGCCGGGGCCCGCATCCGTGACCTCAATGCGGTGTTCGTTACCATACAGCACCTGGAGGCGCTCGCGCGTATTGCGCAGCCCTACCCCGCGGCCATTGCCACCGGTGCTTCCAACCGGGAGACCCGGCCCGTCGTCCACAACGGCCAGTCTCAGGCTGCTGCCTTCGATGCCGGCGATGATCGTCACCGACCCGCCCTGTTCACGCGGCGCGATGGCATATTTCATGGAGTTTTCCACCAGCGGCTGCAGCAGCAGTGACGGCACCAGCGCCGTTTCACTGCGCTCGTCCACGTCGAACTCCAGCTTCAGGCGCTCGCTGAAGCGAAGTTTCTCGATACCGAGGTAGAGATTCAATGCGTCGAGTTCCTGACGCAACGTGACTTTCTTCATCGGGTCCTGGTCGAGCGTGTACCGCAGGAACTCCGAAAGCCGGGAAACCGCGAGATTGGCAATTCGGTTCTGGCCGTCCAGCACCAGCGTCGAAATCGCATTCAGTGTATTGAACAGGAAATGGGGATTGAGCTGATAGCGCAGCATCTTGAGCTGGGCTTCCTGGGCAAGCGCGGTTGCGGCAAGGGTCGCTTCACGTTCGAGCTGCAGGCGCTCATAGGTTTTCACGCCGAAATACACGCCGCTCCAGCACAGCAGCAGCAGCATCGAATAGATCGTATTGGCGAATATCTCGAGCGGCAGTGGTTCGTGATCCATCGCCCACATCGGTTTGAGATACTCCATGACGTAGGTGTTGATGATCGCGGCCCTGGTGAGAGCGAGCAGCCAGCTGGCGGACACTGCGCCGATCAGGATCGCCCGCGGCCCGCTGGCCCACAGGCGCTGGTACAGGTAGCGCAACGGAGCAGACAGCAGCCAGCCGGAAACCGTTGCTACGACGATTACCTTCTCGTAGCCGGTTTCCTTGACGTAGATGGCCGAACCGACGTACAGGGCGAGCCCGTACGCGATCCAGCCCATCGTATGCAGGCTCCAGAACACCAGGTTGCGATTGGCGCGCAGGACGCTGAATTTCATCAGGACACCTTATTCATGCCACATGGCGGCGTGTAACGGGCCGGCCCGTCATTGGCACGCCCTGTCGCAACTGCGCTCAGGCAGGAGGCAGGCCCGAGCGCAATTGCAGCGCCAGGCGCCAGCCATCGCCACTCCGGCACCAGATGTGGACATAACTTGCATCCGCGCTCGCGCCCGGATCGGGCGCGGACAGCCCATAGCTGTAGCCAAGATCTCCGGAAGAGGCGACGCCAGCGCCCATCGGCCAGTATTGCAGCGCCATCGGCATCGCCGCGAGAGCCGCCGCGCGCGACGCTGGCGCGCCGGCGCCTTCTACGGATGGACCGTGAAACAGCCAGGCATCCGCATCCAGCCGCGCGAGGATGCGCTGCTGGTGCGATTCCCCGCCCTGGATTCCGGAGACCGCCAGATCCAGCAGTTGCAGTTCGCCGGGCGGCACAGCCGTCCCGCGTTCGCAATTGAATGGCCGCAGCGTCGCCTGCTGTTCGCGCGTGTCCCAGGCACCCGATGGTTTGCGCCCGAACCCGCCGTCAAACCACACACGCCAGCCCGCTGCGCCGTTCTTCCAGACCGTCACATAGCGGCCCTCTACCCGGCGGCCGGCCGGATTGCGCGGCTCGAGAATCCAGGATCCCGTCGCAAAGCCAAGGTCGCCATCAGCCGACATCTGTGCCCGGTCCGGCAACCAGTCGAGTGTGCCGGGCAGGTCCTCGTTGGCCGTCCACGCCGCACGCCCCCAGGTCGGACCTGGCTGCAGCACGATCGATTCCACGTCAAGGAATTCCAGAAATGCCGCCTTGGCGCCGCGTTCGCGCGATGCGGCCGCGAATCGTGCCTCAAGCTCAACGACGGTGTGATCGCCGGCAACAGCCCCCGCCGGCTGCGGGTCCGATGGGCAACCAGCGAGGCACGCGACCGCGAGCATGAGGACCGGCCAGCGCGTGATTGGATTGCTCATGGAAGGCTACAGTACACCACTGCGGCTCAGGCATATTGAGCCGCAGCTTCGGCCAGCTCGCGCGCGACCCGCGCGCGGAGCGTGTCCGGCGCGAGCACGCGCACACCGGTACCATAGCGCAGCAGATCCATCACCAATTCCGGTTCCTGACTGTAAGGCAACTCGAGCACGTAGCTGCCGTCCGGTTCGATGCGGCCCGCCTGGCGTGAATGCCAGACCTCGTCAGCGACCCACCGGGCGCGTTCCGGCGTGAAGCGCAGCACGGCAGTCTGGGTATCGGCGCCGGGAAAAATCCCGTAACCGGCGCCCAGCACGCGGTCCATATCATCATCCGCGACCTCGCGGGCATGTTCTTCGACGACCTGCGCGAACTGGATCGCATCGACGGCAAATACGCGCAGGTCCCTGCGTACATGACACCAGGAATCGAGGTACCAGTTGTAGCGGTAGTGGACCAGGCGCTGCGGAGACACCACGCGCTCGGAGGACTCCCCGCTGCCACGCTTCAGGTGACGGATCCGGATGCGGCGCCGGCCGAGCAGCCCGACCGAAATGGCCTCGAAAACCTCGCGATTGACACGCCGGCTTCCCAGCGCGATCACGCGGATGCGACGGCGGACTTCACGATGCCCGTGGTCGCCGCGATCCAGCAGCGCCCGCAGTCGCGCGCGCAGCGGATCGAGCTGGCGGCCGTGCAGGCCTGGCTCGAGGCGTTCGAGCAGGTGCTCGATTTCCAGCAACGCATAGATCTCGCCCGGACTGAACCAGATACCAGGCAATTCGGCAACATCCGCGTCCGGATCCAGCACGTAGGCAGCGTGCGCGCGCGACCAGATGATCGGTACATTGAGCCGATCGCGCATGTATTCGATGTCGCGCTTGAATGTCGCGTGCGATATCTCGAGATCTTCCTCGACCTCGCGCCGTGTCAGAGCGCCTTTCTCGATCAGCCGGCGACGAATCTTGTAGAAGCGCTCGGTGCGATCCACACGATCACTTCGCAGGCGCCAGGCGCAGCACCCGGCCACTGTCTTCGTCGGTCAACAGGTACAGGGCACCGTCGGGACCCTGGCGGACGTCACGCACGCGCTCGCCGACGGGAATCCGTTCCTCGGATTTCACCTGACCGTCTGCTCCGATTTCAAGCCGCGCCACCAGCTCGGCCGCCAGCGCGCCGACAAAAAGACTTCCTTTCCATTCAGGGTAGGCATCACCCGTGTAGAACGTCATGCCCGACGTCGCGATCGACGGAACCCAGTAATAATGCGGTTGCTCCATGCCGGGTTTGGCGGTGCCCTCGCCGATAGCCGGCCCGGCGTACTCGATGCCATACGTGATCACCGGCCAGCCGTAATTCCGGCCGGCTTCGGGAAGGTTGATCTCGTCGCCACCGCGCGGACCATGCTCGACCGCCCACAGGCGGCCGGTTGCCGGATCAAGCGTCGCGCCCTGGATATTGCGATGCCCGAGCGACCAGATTTCGGGCAACGCGCCATCGCGGCCGATAAATGGATTGTCGGCGGGCGCCATGCCGTCCTTCGTGATGCGCACGATCTTGCCGAGATGGGTTCCCAGGTCCTGGGCGCTCTGCCGTTCTGAATTTCGTTCGCCGAGCGCGACGAAAAGATTGCCGTCGCGTGCAAATACCAGCCGGCAGCCGAAATGATGGTCGCTTCTTATCTTCGGTGCCTGCCGGAAGATGACTTCCAGGTCGGCGAGGCGCGCCCCGTCGAGTCTCGCGCGTGCGACGGCAGTGCCATTTGTGCCGGCGGCACCGGGTTCGGCGTAGGCAAGGTAAATCCTGGCGTTCTCGCTGAAATCCGGATCGAGCACGACGTCGAGCAGACCGCCCTGACCCTTCGCATGCACGGCGGGCACGCCGGTCACCGGCGCCGAGATCTCTCCCTTCATCGTGACAATGCGCAGGCGCCCGGGTCTTTCGGTCACCAGCATCCGCCCGTCCGGCAGGAATGCGACACCCCAGGGGTGCTCCAGACCGCTGGCGACTGTCGTCAGCCGCACGTCGTCATTTGTCGTGGGCGGCAGACCCGCCTGCCCCTGGCAGGCCCCCGCCGCCACCGCCATCAACAGGAATGCCGGCCAGCGCTGCGGCGACTCACGGTTCATGCTGCACCTCGGTCCATTCAATGCCCGCCGCAAACCCGACGCGCGCACCAACAGGATCTTGCATCCGCTCTCAGCCCGCCGAGATTCGCGTGATGATGTAGCCACCCGATTTGGTGTCGAAATCGAGGTCGATCAATTTGCGGTCGCGGGCTTCCTCGAGGAGCTTGCCAAAATTCTTGAATCCATAGTAGCTCTCGTTGAATCCCGGTTTGCGGCGCTTGATGGCCTGCTTGACCATGGAACCCCAGACTTTGTCCTCGGCATCGCGCTCGGCAAACAGGTCCTCGGCCGTTTCGACCACCAGGTCCAAGCCCTCTTGGCGACGGTCGTCCAGCGTACCCTGCGCCTTGGACGCGGTCTTCGCCGTCTTGTCGCGGCGCGCGCCGCGTCCCCGATTCTCGCCGCGCACCAGGTCATCGTAGTAGATGAACTCGTCGCAACCGCTGATCAGCAGATCCGAAGTCGAATTCTTGACGCCGACGCCGACGACGACCTTGTCATTTTCGCGCAGCTTGCTCACCAACGGCGAGAAATCCGAGTCGCCGCTGATCACAACGAAAGTGTCAACGTGCGACTTCGTGTAGCAGAGGTCGAGCGCGTCGACCACCATCCGGATATCCGCGGAATTCTTGCCGGACATGCGCACATGCGGGATCTCGATGAGCTCGAATGCCGCCTCGTGCATCTCGCCCTTGAAGTCCTTGTAGCGTTCCCAGTTGCAGTAGGCTTTCTTGACGACGATCTTTCCTTTCAGCAGCAGGCGCTCGAGCACCTTGCGGATGTCGAACGACGCGATCTTGGCGTCGCGCACGCCGAGGGCGACATTCTCGAAATCGCAGAAAACCGCCATGATCCGGGTATCCGATCGGGTATCCATTAACACTTCATTCCTCTCCGGCTGCGGGTTTCCAGGCCGAGGCCAGTTCCTGCTGCTTGCGCGGCGGAACCGGGTCGTAGTGGCTGAGCTCGAGCGTGAAGCTGCCCTCGCCGCCGGTCAGCGCCTTCAGGCGGGTCTGGTAGTCGGTGACTTCCGCGAGCGGCACGTATGCGGATACGACGATGCGGCCGCGCGTACGCGCCTCATTGCCGTCAATGCGCGCCCGCCGGGTCGCGAGGTCCGCAGTGATGTCTCCCATTACCGAGCCCGGCGCGGTGATTTCAACGTGCACGATCGGCTCCAGCACCGTCGGCGCAGCCTTGGTGACGGCATCCAGGAAAGCCTTGCGGCCCGCGGCCACAAAGGCGACCTCCTTGGAGTCCACCGAATGATACTTCCCATCGTAGACCGACACCCGGATATCGTGCATCGGGAAGCCGGCGACTGCGCCTTCACCCAGCGCGTGCCGGATCCCTTTTTCGACCGCCGGTATGAACTGGTTCGGGATCGTGCCGCCGACCACATCGTCGACGAATTCAAATCCCGCACCACGCGCCAGCGGTTCGATCCGCAAGTACACCTCGCCGAACTGCCCTGCACCGCCAGTCTGCTTCTTGTGCCGATGATGCCCTTCGGCCGGGCGCGTAATCGTCTCGCGATAGGGAATGCTGGGCGGCCGGGTCTTGACCGCCACGCCGTAGCGCTCCGACATGCGTTCGATCATGGCGCGCAGGTGCAGGTCGCCCATGCCGTACAGCACCGTCTCATTCAGCGCGGTGGCATGTTCGACGCGAACGCAGGGATCCTCGACCGTCAGCTTGTGCAGCGCCTCTGCCAGTTTGTGCTCGTCACCGCGCCGCTCGGGTTCGATCGCAAGCCCGAGCATCGCCGGCGGATAGGCGATCGGCTTCAGGTGGAAATTGTCCTCGTCGTGCGAATCGTGCAGCACGGCGTCGAAATGCAGTTCATCAAGTTTAGCCACGGCGCAGATATCGCCGGGCACTGCAAGCGGCACGTCGATGTGTTCCTTGCCCTGCATCCGGAACAGGTGTGCGATCTTCACGGGCTTTCTCGCATCGCCGACAAAGAGCTGCGCGCCGCTCCTGATGCTCCCCTGATGGACCCTGAACAGGCCCAGCTTGCCGACGAAGGGGTCCATGATCACCTTGAAGACATGAGCGATCGCATGGCGCGCAGGATCCGGCACGACCTGCACACGTTCAGCCTTGTCGCCCTCGCCCTTCATGAATGGCGGCGGATTGCCCTCCGACGGATTCGGCATCAGCCTTGCAAGTATCTCCAGCAATTCCGGAATGCCGGCGCCGGTTTCCGCCGATACGAAACACACCGGAACCAGATGGCCCTCGCGCAGCGACTTTTCGAACGGATCGTGGAGCTGTTCCGGCTGCAATTCCTCGCCTTGCTCGAGGTACAGCGCCATCAGCGCGTCATCCATTTCGACCACCTGGTCGATGATCTCGGTGCGGGCGGCGCCCGGCGAGGAAAAGTCGGTCTGCTCGCCTTTATCCTGGAAGAAACAGTCGATTATCCTGCTGCCACCACCGGCCGGCAGGTTGAGCGGGAGGCATTCCCGGCCGAATTGCTCGCGGATTTCGGCCAGTGTGCCCTCGGTATTGGCGTCGCGCGCATCGATCTTGTTGACGACGATGATCCTGCACAGGCCGCGGTCACGCGCGACATCCATCATCCGCTGGGTCATCGCCTCGACGCCGTTGACGGCGCTGACGACGACCGCCGCGGTTTCGACCGCCTCGAGGACCGGCAGGGTACGGCCGATGAAATCAGGGTAGCCGGGCGTGTCGAAAAGGTTGACCTGCGCACCGCCGGTTTCCAGCCAGCAGACCGCGGCATCGATCGAGTGCTGCAGCCGGCGCGCCTGCGGATCATAGTCGCAGACCGTTGTTCCACGGCTCAATTCGCCCTTCGCGCGGATCGCACCGGAGCCAAACAGCAACGCCTCGGCCAGCAGGGTCTTGCCCACCCCGGCATGACCCACCAGGGCAATATTCCTAATGTCGCCGGTCGCTCTGGTCATCGAATTCCCCCGGATCTGCGCGCCCCGGCGCGTTTTTTTGAGAGGATAGCACCGATAACGGCGACTTGCGCCCTGCCGGCTTGACGGGCAAACTCATGCTCGACTGGGCACTGGACAACGGCAAAGGCCCGACAGGGGATTTCCATGGCGGTTTCGGTAAAGGGCGACAGCGCGGATCCGATGGTCGAGCCGAATGTCATTCCGCTGGTCGACATCATGCTCGTGCTGCTGATCATCTTCATCATAACGATCCCGGTCATGACGCACGCGGTCAAGATCGACCTGCCACGCGATAACCCGAATCCGCCGACCGAGGAACCGGTCGTCATGAAGATCTACGTCGAATTCGACGGCACGATTCTGTGGAACGGCACTGCCGTCGACCACGGGACATTCCAGGACTACGTCGCCCTCGAAAACGCCAAGGAACCACAGCCGGAAGTCCACGTGGATGCCGACCGGCGCACGCCCTATGTCTACGTCGCCAACGTGCTGTTTACGCTGCAGCGCGGCGGATTGCAGAAGGTCGGCTTCGTATCGGGCGGAGCACCGGCGCTGTAGTGCAGCGCCAGTGGACCGGCGGCGCGCCGGCTGAGTGATTTCACGCCAGGGGCCGGCATTGCTGGCCCTTTTTGCTTCTGGGGACCCTGTCGATGCACCGGCCGCTCATTCGCAAACTGGCACTGGCGGCCCTGCTGGTCGCGAATACGGCCGGACATGCCGAGAACGCCGGCACACGTGCCTACGAATTGCCGAATCTGGACATCTTTGAACTGGAGGTCCCGGCGGGCTGGAACGACACCATCGACCAGCCAGGGGACGGTGGACCCCCGACCATCCACCTGCGCCCGACGGAAGGCGAGCCTTTCGAGATCTATGTCACTCCGGCCTGGCCTGAAGGTCCGGAAGAAACCGCGCCTGAAGTTGAAGCGCTGCGCGAGCAGGTGCGTAGTGCCGCCGAACGTGTCCGCGAACGGGTGGACGAGCCACCGCCCGAGATCCGCCGGCTACAGGGTGAAAGCGGCGTCGGCTTCTACTTTGCCGCGACCGACCGCGCTCCGCAGCCCGAGGATCACAGGTACACGAACCAGGGCGCACTGCAGGTCGGCGAGCTGACCGTCATGTTCACGATTCTGACGAATCCGGACCAGGAAGCCGTGGTCGAACTGGCGCTGGCGATGTTGACGGGCGCGACGCATCGGCGCACCGGACCGGATTAGAGTCTGCCGCGGGCACCCGCCGGAGAAGCGCCTGGCGCGCGCCTACAACAGCCACCGTGGGAGCCCCAGCGACAGTTGCGGGAATGCCGTGATCAACGCGACACCGATTGCCAGCACAATCAGCATCGGCAGTGTGGCGCGCGCTACTTCGAGTACCGGGCGCCCGAATCGCGATGCCGACATGAAGAGATTCAGACCCACTGGTGGCGTCAAGTAGCCCAGTTCAAGGTTGGCCAGCAGGATCACGCCAACATGCACTGGATCGACACCGAAGGCGAGAGCAACCGGCACCACCAGCGGCGCAACCACGATGATGGCCGAGAAGATATCCATCAGACTGCCGACTGCAAGCAGGAACAGGTTCAGCATCAGCAGGAACAGCCAACGCGCCTCGATCGTGTTCTCGATCCAGACCGTCAGCCGGTCGGGCACGTGTTCCGTGATCAGCAGGTTGGTAAGGCCCATCGCCGCGCCCAGGATCAATAGCACGCCACCAACGAGCAGGCCGCACTCGCTGAATACGGCCACAAGTTTCTCGACGCGCGGCAGGTCGCGATTGACGAACGCTGCAACCAGCAGCGCGTATGCCGCAGTGATCGCAGCGGCGGGTACCGGCAGCGTGAAGCCGCCGAAAATCAGCACCAGCGGCACGACCGGCAGCAGTAGCTCCCATTTCGCACGCCAGGTCGTCACAACCGCGCGGCGCCAGCTGAATCGGGGCCGCTTTTCAAGGTTTGGTGAAGCAATAATGCCCCACGCGCATGCCAGCGCCACCATCAGGAGTCCTGGCACCGCAGCGGCCAGGAACATCTCTTCGATCGATATCTGGGCGACGATCGAGTAGAGGATCAGCGGCAGGCAGGGCGCAAACAGCACACCGAGGGAACCCGCGCCGGTCACCAGTCCGAGCGCTGCGCGATCCCCATAGCGCGACGAGAGCAGGATCGGCATCAGCAGGCCGCCCAGCGCCAGGATCGTCACGCCGGAGCCGCCGGTGAACGCCGTGAAGAAGGCGCAGGCAAGCACCGTCACGACTGCTGGCCCGCCGCGCAGATGGCCGGACCAGGCCCGCAGCAATCGCACCAGCCGTCGCGCCGCTCCGCTCGCAGCGACGATGTACCCGGCCAGCGTGAACAACGGCAGCGTTGCAAGCAGCGGATGCGTGACCTGGTCGTAATGATCGAGCGGGACAGAGGCGACAGGGTCGCCCGCGCTGATGAAGAAAACGAGCGCGATACCGGCAAGACCGACGAAAATCGGGGCGCCGAGCACGATGGCGCCGGCCAGCACGATCAGGAACGGTGTCAGCGCTGAAGCGATACCGCCGTCCTGCTGCGACACCGTATAGGTCAGGCCGGTCGCGATCAGCAGCATGATGATACGGGCGACGAAGCCGCCGGCTGCATGCCGCGCGATTCGAAGCGTAATGATCGCGAAACCCAGCGGCATGACAGCCTGCAGCAGGATCCGCGGCACGCCGAATGCAAGCCGGCTCGACGAAGCTGCCTCTTCCGACACGAACTGCCAGGCCGCGAGCGTCAGCAGCGCCCCGACCGTCGTGCTGACCAGGCCGGTGTATGCCGCAATGGCGGGCTTCCATGCCGCGGGCAGGGCCTGAGCGATGGTGCCCATCGCCAGCAGCCGCTTTTCACGGGCGGCTGCCATGCCGCCCAGCATGCCGACCAAGAGCGTCAGGTGGCGGATCAGTTCGTCGGTATTGGCGAATGTCGTGCTGGCACTTGCGACGCCCAGCAGAACGAGCAGGAGCAGAATCGCCGCAAGCAGCAGATTCTCGCCGCGGTGCACTAACGCCATCACGTTTCGTCTGCGTGCCTGGCCTTCAGCGTTTCAACCGTCGCATCGAACATCGGCGCCGGAACCAGCGTGCCACGGATGCGGGGATAGATGCGGGCGACTTCAGCGCGCCATTCGCGCTCGGCTTCAGGAGTCACCGGGACGACCTTGAGGCCCATCTTGTCCTTCATCGCCTGCACGGCCTGTTCGTCTTCAGCGCGACTTGCGCTGCGCATTTCGTGGCCGGCGCGTTCGGAAGATTCCCGCAACCACGCCCGGGTCGCTGCGTCGAGCTTGTCCCAGGCCCGTTTCGTGACGACCAGCGCGCCGGTTATCGGCGCCCAGCGCAGGTCCAGCATGTAGGGCGCATAGCTTGGTACCTGGCTGAAATTCGCCAGGAATGCCGGCACCGGCAGCGCATCGATCATGCCGTTGCGCAGCCCCAGCAGTATCTGGTCGGGTTCAAGCACTACCGGTGTGTAGTAGGATTTCATGATCTCGACGCTTTCCGGGTCGCCGGAACTTGCATACACCCGCATCGATTTCAGGTCCTGCAGGCGATTGATCGGCTTGTTCGAGAAATAGCGCACCCAGCCTGCGTCACCCCAGAACATCACGACATAGCCAGCGTCTTGCAAGCGCCGCTCAAGCTCGGGGCGGAGCCTGGCGCGCACCGCGTCGACGTCGTCCCAGTCGTGGAACATCAATGGCATGTACTGGAGCGCGGTCACCGAGCGGTCAATCTGGGCGAGGCCGACCGCGGACAGCATTGCGCCCTGTATCTGTCCGACGCGCATGCGCCGGACGATCTGCAATTCGCCACCCTGGGTTCCCGCATAGATATTCATCGAAACAGCGCCGGCGCCACGCGACCATTCGTTTCCAAGCGCCTGCAGGCGCTTGTGGAAGGACGAACCGGACGGCGCAACGGTTGCAATGCGAAGCTCGGTACCCGCGGCTACCGCGGTCTCGGATCCGATGCCGCAGGCGCCCACCGCTACCGCCAGAACGACAACTCGCAAGCGGGAAAACAGGCTGCAATTCATCACTTTTCCTCCAGGCCTTCAGTCTCGTCCAGTGGCGGCAGGATCCATCGATCGATATGGGCGAGCAGCCATGCGGCACGGCGCTGGAAAATGGTATTCGCCAGACGCGCGGGCGGGTCATCATCGGGATTGACCTTCAGCGCAGTCTCGAGCATTTCCCTGAAACAGTCCTGGTCTTCCTTCGGCATGCAGACGGATTCAGCCCAGGAAACGTAGGGGCCCGCCGCCTTGCCCTGCGTCAGGGCGATTGCTCGATCAAAATGTTTACGGGCACGGCTTACCCGCTCGTCGAAGTTGCCGAGCGCATCGGGCCGCGCCATTTCATAGCTCACCAGAAACGCATGAATTGCTCCCCGGTCCCAGTCCGCGTCGACCGCGGCGGCGCGATCGATCAGGGCCGATACCAGCGGCAGGTCGGCGACCAGCGACGGATCGTCCTTGCCGAGCGAGATTGCGGCGACCCAGGACACGGCGGTCCAGTACAGCAGGTCTACTTCCGC
>JBAQWM010000239.1:0-2701 GCA_049298915.1 Steroidobacteraceae bacterium
GGACTGCTGCCGACGATGCCGCTCCGCCGCCCCGGCTCGCTGCGCAGGCTGCGCATTCCGCCGCGCCGCCATTGCCGGCGCCACGGCCGGAACTCGGCGCCCTGCTCGCGCTCGATGCCAAAGGCGCAACGATGGATTCCGCATTCGGCTCGCTGTTCAGGATGTGGGGAGCCGAATACCGGGCCGGCAATGGCCAGGGTTGTGAGCAGGCCTCCAGTCAGGGGCTCAGTTGCGTCTGGCAGCGCGGTTCGCTCGCGCAACTCAAGCTGATCAATCGACCGGCAATGCTGCTCTTGATCGATGAGGCGAGCTCCTCGCACCAGGTCGTGCTCGCCGGACTGGACGGCGGCCAGGCGCGGCTCCTGATCGGCGCCAGCGAGGTCAAGGTACCGGTCGCGGAACTGGCCGACTACTGGTTCGGAGAGTTCCTCGTGCTGTGGCGCCCGCAGGCCAATGAAATGCGCCCCTTGCGCGCCGGCATGCGCGGCGAGGACGTGCGCTGGCTGCGCCAGGGGCTCGAACAGGTCGGCGGCCTGCCGGTTTCCGACCCTGCGCGGGATGATTTCGATGCCGGGCTCTTGCGTCTGGTCGAGGATTTTCAGCGCAGCCGGCGGCTCGCCGTCGATGGCATCGCGGGTCTGCAAACCCAGCTTGCGCTGGACTCCGCACTCGGCGCGCCCGGTACGCCGACACTGGTGGCCTCCGGAGCGGGAACCGGCGCATGAGTTTCATCCTCGATGCGCTCCGAAAGTCCGAACTCGAGCGTCAGCGGCAGAACGGGCCCAGCATCGCGGAACTGCCCGTCGCGCGGGACGACCGGCGCCTGCCCCCGACCCTGCTCGCGATTGGCGCTCTGCTCGCGATCAATGCCGGGGGGCTCCTGTACATCCTGCTGCGCGATGACAGCCCGGCTCCTGCAGCCGCCGATGCGCTGGAGCCACCTCCAGCTTCCAGCCTCGAGTCCGTCGCAGCCGCACCGCTGTCGGCGCCCCGCGACTTGTCCCCGGCCCCGGATTTTCCGGGCGACACCCTGCGTCCAGTCCGGGAAAGCGTGATGGCAGATGCCGCAGCGCCGCCACCCGCGCCGGACCCGACGCTCCTGCCCGACCCGCGGGTCAGCTATGCGGCCGGGCCCATCGAATCAATGCCGCCACCCATCGGCGATCTGCCGGCACATGCCACGGCGGGCCTGCCGCAGCTTTCCGTCGACCTGCACATCTACTCCGATGATCCGGCAGAGCGCGCCGTGTTCATCAATGGCAGGCGTTACCAGCATGGCAGCGTGCTGGCCGAAGGCCCGAAGATCGAGGAGATCAACCGCGAAGGCGCCGTGCTCAGTTACCGCGGCCAGCGCTTCCTGCTGCCACGCCAATAGACGCCCGCCTGCCCACGGCATGAACGCAGCCGCACTGCCGGCCCTGACACTGAACGGCGCCGAGCTTTCCGCGGCGCTGCGGGCCGGCATCTGCCGCCTGATGTCCCGCGAAGAGACCATCAACAAGATCAATGTGTTTCCGGTCCCCGACGGCGACACCGGCACCAACCTTGCGCTCACGCTGCAGGCAGTGCTCGCGGTCCTGCGCGCCAGCCCGGATGCGCACGCCGGCCGCACGCTCACGCGCGTTGCCGACGCCGCCCTCGATGGCGCGCGCGGCAACTCGGGCGCGATACTGGCGCAATTCCTGCTGGGACTCTGCGATCGCGCCGGCCATCTCGCAGAGCTCGGCACCGAAGCCTTCGCCGACGCTGTCCGCAGTGGCGCGAGCTATGCGCGCGAATCGCTGGCGGAGCCCGCCGAGGGCACGATTCTCACGGTGCTGACGGAATTTGCGGCCGCGGCGACGCTCGCTGCGCAGGAGCGCGGCGTGCGCGACTTTCCAAGCCTGTTCCATGCCGCCCTCGCCGCAGCGCAACGCGCGCTGGAAGCCACGCGCGGGCAGCTCGAGTCGCTGCGCCGTGCCAATGTCGTCGATGCCGGCGCACTCGGCTTCGTCGAGCTCGTGGCCGGAATGTCCGGATATCTCGACACCGGAGTCACTCCGGACGACGACGCGCCACTGGCGCTCATTCACGACGAGCAGCCGGCCGCGGGGCAGGAGCAGGACCTGGAATACCGCTACTGCACGGAGTGCATGATCACCGGCGAAGGCATCGACCGGCGCAAGCTGCGCGAAGCGGCCTCCACGCTCGGCTCCAGCCTCGTCGTCGCCGGGACGCATCGCAAGGTCCGGCTGCACCTGCACCTGAACGAACCGCGCCAGCTGTTCGAGCTCGCAGCCCGCCATGGCACGGTCAGCGGCGAGAAAGCCGACGACATGCGGCGCCAGCAGGAGATGGCGCACCACGACTCCGGCCGGCTGGTCGCCATCGTCACGGACTCCGCGGCGGACCTGCCCGATTCCGTGATGGAGGAGCTGGACATCCATATGGTTCCGGTACGCGTGCATTTCGGCGCCCACAGCTACCTCGACAAGGTCAGCCTTTCGCCGGAGCAGTTCTTTCGCGAACTTGCCACGAATCCGCAGCACCCGAAGACTTCGCTGCCGCCGCCAGGCGATTTCAGGCGCGCCTTCGAATTCCTCGGTTCCCATTATCGGGCGGTCGTCTACATCGGTCTGACTTCGCGCGTCAGCGGCACCTTTCAGAGCGCGGAAACGGCCGCCGGCCGCGCGCGCACCCGCGCGCGCATCGTCACGGTCGA
>JBAQWM010000240.1:0-2954 GCA_049298915.1 Steroidobacteraceae bacterium
AACCCGGGCTGCGAGCGCTGCCCGCTTGGCGCCGATTGCGGCGCGCGCACGGCAGGCTGCGTCGATGAACTGCCGGTACGCCGCGCACGCGGCGCCCGGCGCTTGCGTCACACGCAGATGGTCTTCGTATTGCGGGACGGCCGGGAAGTCCTGCTGCTGAAGCGCGCGCCACAGGGCATCTGGGGCGGTCTGTGGGGACCTCCGGAATTTCCGGACGGCGCCGCGGCCCGGGCCTGGTGCGCCTCCAGATTCCGGGCCGCGGCACGCCGACTGCGGAGACTGCCGGCGCTCAGGCACTCATTCACGCATTTCGATCTCGACATCGCACCCTGGGTTCTGCGCCTGGGGCGTGACAAGGCGCGCGTGGAGGAGCCGGGATCAGTCTGGTATACATATGACGCGCCCCAGCCCGTCGGACTGCCGACGCCCGTGTCGAGATTGATCGAAGAGTGCTTTGCCGATGACAAGAATGGTCCAATGCGTGCTGCTCGGCCGCGAGGCGGAAGGACTCGACCGCGTGCCTTATCCGAGTGAACTCGGCCAGCGCATCTACGAAAATGTGTCGAAGGAAGCCTGGCAGAAGTGGCTCGGCCACCAGACCATGCTGATCAATGAGTACCGCCTCGTGGTATTCGAGCCGAAGGCACGCACATTCCTGGTCGGGGAGATGGAGAAATTCTTCTTCGGCGGCGGGTCGAAAGCGCCGGAAGGATTCGTCAATCCGGATTCAGGCCGCTGAACAGATGAATGGCAAATCAGAATGAACCAGGCGCCAGGGCGCGAATCGATGAATCTCGGGCACGCGGCGCGCAAGGCCGGCCGGGCCGGCGAGGCGCTTGGCCACTTCCGCGCAGCGCTTGCCAAGGAGCCCGACAATGCCGAGGCCAACAGCGCCTTCGGACTGATGCTGCTCACCCTGGGGCGGGCCGACGAATCCGAAGCGCCGCTGCGCCAGGCGCTCGAAATCGAGCCTGCCAATAGCACCTATCGGATGAATTTCGCGGAGCTCCTGGCGCTCCAGGGCAAGCTCGACCAGGCCGTGCAGATGGTCGCTGAAATCACGGCCGAAGATCCCCAGGCCTGGTGGGCCTGGGACCGGCTCGGTGAGCTGCAGGTACGTCTCGGGAATTTCGGCGAGGCGGCTGCGAATTTTGGCCGTGCGGCAGCGCTCAGACCGGATGATCCGGCGCTCCAGTTCCGGTGGGCCCGAGCCAGCTTTGACGGCGGCCGTGTCGATGAGGCCGAGCGAATCCTGCGCGCCGCCGCGAAGCTCGAACCCGATCACGAAGCGATTTTCCAGTTGGGCTGCGAAATATTCGAAGCCCAGTCCGCTTGGGGCCAACTCGAACGCCTGGCGACCACGTGGACGCAGTCACACCCCAGAACCCCCGGTGCCTGGCGTGCGCTCGCCAAGGCGCAATGGGAAACCGGTCATCTGCAGCAGGCCATCCGGAATTTCCGGACCTCGCTCGAGCTTGGCGCACGCGACGCGGCTGGACTTGCCGCGTTTGGCAGCCTGTGCCTGGCCGCCCTGGATCTCGACGGGGCAACCAAGGCAATGGATGAGGCCGAGAAGCTCGATCCGAACAACAGCCAGATGCTGTCGGCGCAAGCCAGGCGGCTGATGCTTTGCGGCCGCTACGAAGAAGCGCAATCCTATTGCCGGCGCTCGTTGCAGCTGAACAGGAATGACGTTTTGGCGTACCGGGCGCTGGTTGAGATGCTGGATGGCCGCTTGGCGCCGGAGGATTTTGAAGCCCTGGAAACCCTGGCCGGCAGAGAAGACATCCGAATCCAGGACCAGATCACCGCCGCGTATTCCCTGGCGGATTGCCTGGATGCGCGTGCAGATATCGAGCGGGCATTCTCGACCTATGCGCGGGCAAATCATTTATCAGCCAGCCGTGCCGAGGCGGAGGACTTCAGATACGACGCTTCCGCAAGAACAGGGCAGATCGACGAGCTGATCTCAATGTTCAGCACAGCGCCGCCGGGCGCTAAGGGCGATTCCGGACCGGTGCCGGTATTCATCGTCGGGATGCCAAGATCCGGCTCGACGCTGATCGAAAGCGTCATCGGCGCGCATTCCCAAGCATTCGCATGCGGCGAACGGGCGGCCGCGCGCTGGATCATGCAGGAATTTCTCGCCAGCGCGCGAAGTATGGGACCCGCAGGCATTCCCGAAAGTACGTGGAGCCGGTGGCGGGAGCTCTACTGGACGGAGATGCCGGATCGCAGGGGCGCAACCGTCGTCACCGACAGGAATCCCTGGAATTTCGACGCGATTGGCCTGATCCTGCGGCTCTTCCCGCACGCCCGGATCATTCATGTCAGGCGCAATCCGGTTGAAACCGGATTTTCGATCTACCGGAACGAATTCCGGCCATTCCTGCCATTCACGAATCGACTGGAGGACATCGGCCATTACTACGGGGAATATGCGCGCCTGATGACCCACTGGCAGCGTGTGATGGGCGATCGCTTCACCACGGTTCAGTACGAGGATTTCGTCGGAGCGTTCGATGTCGCCGGCCCCGCGCTCCTTGCGGCCTGCGGTCTGGAGTGGGAGGAGACCTGTCGCAACCCGCGGCGGCCGCCCATGAAGCAGGCAAGCCGCGCGCAATCGTACGCGACCCACCTGACGCCGCTGACAGCTCAGCTGGAAGCCGCGGGTGTCGATCTCGAGAACGGTGGGACGGTCCTGGCGGATTCTTGACGCCAGCCGTGCGTCGCTAGTCTAATACGCGCCCTGCCCGAGGCCAGGTAGCTCAGTTGGTAGAGCAGCGGACTGAAAATCCGCGTGTCGGTGGTTCGATTCCGCCCCTGGCCACCAGTGCACATTCAGCCCCGCAAGGATGTTCCTTCCGGGGCTTTTCTACGAATTGGCTCGTGGCCGAACGATGCAGCAGTTCGTTCTCTCCCCGATACGAAGGACGGCAGCGCCCCCCCTACAC
>JBAQWM010000241.1:0-1611 GCA_049298915.1 Steroidobacteraceae bacterium
GCCTGGTATGCCTCCTTCTGGGCCTTTTGCGCCGCCTATCTGAGAGAACGCTTTGGCAGCGGCTGGTGTCTTTCACCGGAGCATTCCGTGTCACTGCATACCGGCAACCGCGTAGTGCCGCCCCAGCTTGTGGTGCGCTCCCCCAGAGGCGGTAACAAGGCCACGGCGCTGCCCTATGGAACCTCGCTGTTGGATGTCCGCGCTGCCGTCCCCGAAGGGAAGGATATTGAGGAGCGAGACGGGCTGCGGCTCTTCTCATTACCCGCAGCGCTGATCGCTAGCTCGCCTGCGCTCTTCGAGCACAACCCGACTGACGCGCGCGCGGCGCTTGCGACCGTCCGCGATGCTTCGGAAGTGCTGAACCTCCTGTTGGAACGTGGCCACAGCAAGATCGCCGGACGGCTCGCCGGAGCCTTCCGTAACATCGGCCGCGACCGCGTTGCCGATGACATCGTCAACACCATGCGCGCTGCCGGTTATGACGTGCGCGAACAGGACACCTTCGCAAGCCGGATCAATCTTGTGCTGCCGCGGCACGAGGTGTCGCCTTACGCCGGCCGTATCCGCCTCATGTGGCAGCAGATGCGCATTGCGGTCATCGAAAGATTTCCTGCGCCGCCCAGACAGCCGACCAACACCCGTGCCTATCTCAAGCATGTGCAGGATGTCTATGTCACTGACGCCTACCACTCCCTGTCGATCGAAGGCTACCGCGTCAGTCCCGCACTGATCGAGCGTGTGCGCAGCGGCGCGTGGAACCCCGATGCCAATCAACCGGACCGCGATCAGCGCAATGCACTCGCCGCCCGCGGCTACTGGCTCGCCTTCCAGGCAGTGCAGAAGAGCTTACGCCGCGTCCTGAGAGGCGAGCATCCCGGCGCCGTTGCCGAGGCGGATCACAGCGCCTGGTACCGAGAAATGTTTGCTCCGAGCGTAACCGCGGGCTTGCTGCAGCCCGCCGATCTTGCCGGTTATCGCAACGCGCCTGTCTATATCCGGCGTTCCATGCACGTGCCGCCCAGCAGCGAGGCGGTGCGCGATGCCATGCCGGTGTTTTTCGAGATTCTCGCTGAGGAGTCCGAGCCATCAGTACGCGTCGTGCTCGGCCACTTCATCTTCGTCTACATTCATCCTTATATGGACGGCAATGGCCGTATCGGCCGGTTCCTCATGAATGTGATGCTCGCGGCCGGCGGATACCCCTGGACCGTGGTGCCACTGGAACGACGGGATGTCTACATGGCCGCATTGGAAGAGGCGAGCGTGCGGCAGAACATCGTGCCATGCGCCAATTTCTTTGCGCAGCTTGTCAAAGCTGGGTTCCGCGGCAAGCCGATGGCTAAAGTGCCAAAAGCTTAAACCACTGACGGATACGGGCCAACCCGCCAGTCACCAAGTTGTTGTCTTCTCGGCGACCATGACGGCAGTCGTGATCGGGAGCGGCGGTAGGGTCCTCAAAACGCGAGCACTAAAAACTCTTCATCGATAGACGGAATAGCCCTTTGGATGCATGGACCCCAGGTCGCTTCTACATAGTGAAAAAATGTCTGGCTTTAGTCGCGGCTTGCCATTAAACGAAAAGCCTTCGCGGGCGGGGGTTAATCCCGCCGC
>JBAQWM010000242.1:0-4034 GCA_049298915.1 Steroidobacteraceae bacterium
GCCGCCGCCGATGCCAAGGGAGCGGCCGGCAAGGGCGGCAAGGAAGCTGCGGGCAAGAAGAGCGACGTCAAGAAAGGCTACGGCAAGAAATAACGCGCCGCATGCGATCTGACGGTGGGGCCGCCTGCGCGGCGGCCCCAGCCGCTGCTGACCGTTTCGAACTTCGCTTCAGCGCAAGGATGGATCGATGGCTGGTTTGCCTCTGCAGCTGGTGGTCGGGCTTGGTAATCCTGGTCCGGAACACGCGGCGACGCGGCACAATGCCGGCTTCTGGTTCGTCGACAAGCTGGCGCGCCGGCACGAGGGCTGGCTGAAGCCTGAACATCGGTACAACGGCGACGCGGGGCGCGTCACGATTGCCGGCGTGACGATCTGGCTGCTGAAGCCCATGTCATACATGAATCGCAGTGGTCTCTCGGTCCGCTCGTTCAGCGACTATCTGCGCGTGCCGGGCGAGCAGATCCTGGTCGTGCACGATGATCTCGACCTGCCAGCTGGCATTGCGCGACTCAAGCAGGGCGGCGGGGCGGGCGGTCACAACGGACTGAAGGACCTGATAAGCCACATCGGCGAGGAATTCTGGCGCCTGCGGATCGGCATCGGGCACCCGGGAAACCGCGACGAAGTGATCGACTACGTGCTCGAACGCCCGTCCGCAGTCGATGAACGCCTGATTCAGGAGGCCATCGAACTGGCGGTGTCCGAATTCCCGCGTCTGGTGACTGAAGGGGCGGAGATGATGATGAACCGGCTGCATGCCAGGCCCCCGGCACAGGAAGCGTCCGGCTGAGGCCGGCGGAACGGGCGCGGGATGGCAATTCGCTGCGGCATCGTCGGACTGCCGAATGTCGGCAAGTCGACGCTTTTCAATGCACTGACGCGCGCGAGAATCGCGGCCGAAAACTACCCCTTTTGCACGATCGATCCGAATGTCGGAATCGTGCCGGTCCCGGATCCGCGGCTCGATGCGCTGGCCGAAATCGCGAAGCCCGAGAAGATACTGCCCACCACCGTCGAGTTCGTGGATATTGCCGGCCTGGTTGCGGGCGCCTCGCAGGGCGAAGGGCTCGGCAACAAGTTCCTGGCGCACATCCGCGAGGTTGACGCGCTCGCGCATGTCGTACGCTGCTTTGATGACGATGACATCGTCCATGTCTCAGGCCGCGTCGATCCGGTTTCCGACGTCGCTACCATCAATACCGAACTGGCGCTCGCGGACCTCGAAACCGTGGACCGCGCGCTGGGGCGCGCCGAGAAAGCCGCCAAGACCAATGACAAGGACCTGATGCGCTGGCGCGATTCACTTCGGCGCGTGCGCGAGCGGCTCGACCAGGGCGAGCCACTGCGCGCGCAGCAACTCGACCCGTTCGAACGCGAACGGGTTCGTGAACTGCAGCTCTTGACGGCCAAGCCGGTCATGTACGTTGCGAACGTGGATGAGTCTGGATTCCAGGGCAACCCGAAGCTCGACGAACTGCGGATGCTCGCCGCGGCCGAGGGAGCGGAAGTGGTGCCGGTGTGCGCCGCGATCGAGGCGGAGATTTCACAACTGGATGCCGCCGATCGCAGCGCATTCCTGGCGGATCTGGGCATGGCCGAACCCGGGCTCGACCGCATCATCCGTGCGGGCTACCGGCTGCTGGGGCTCCTGACCTTTTTTACGGCGGGCCCGAAGGAAGTGCGGGCCTGGACGGTACGAAATGGCGCGACTGCCCCGCAGTCCGCGGGCGTGATCCACACCGATTTCGAACGTGGCTTCATCCGGGCCGAGACGATCGCCTATGAAGATTACATAGCGGGCAAGGGCGAAACCGGCGCGCGCGAAGCCGGCAGGCTGAGACTGGAAGGCAAGGATTACGTGGTCCGCGAAGGCGACGTGTTGCATTTCCGCTTCAATGTCTGAAGCGCAGCGGGGCCATGCGCTAAAACGCCGGTTTTCTGCGGCGGACACCGCCGCGCAGACGCATGGTCCGCGGCATTTCTGCCGATACAATCGTGCACTGATGCCACGCGCCGGAAAATGACGGAGGAAAGCAGATGGCAAATCTGATACGGCTCGCGAGAGCTGTGGCGGCGGCCACGACTGCCATGATGTCGCTTGCCTGCTGGCCCGCAGCGGCCGAGGAGACGGATGCCGCGGCTGCAGCGCTGAGCGAAGACCAGCGGCTGACGGCGTTTTTCGAGGAGGTCTTCCAGCGCAATCTGAAGGACAGCCCGATCTTCCAGTCGCAGATCGGCATCAAGGGCCCGGACTACGGCAAGTGGGGCGACCTGTCCGACGCCGAGGCGATCCGCCAGAACGAGCTGACGAAGCAGGATCTTGCGCGGCTGCGCGCCGAATTCAGCTACGACGCGCTTTCCGAATCCCTGAAAATCAGCTACCGGATATTCGAGTACCTGCAGGACCGCACGCTCCGCAATTTTCCCTGGCGATTCCACAACTATGCTTTTTCGACGCAGACCAATCCGATCGCCTCCTTTGCCGCATTCATGCAGAATATCCATCGCATCGACGATGTTGGCGACGCCGAGGCATACATTTCCCGGCTCAATGGGATTGAGCTGGCGGCCCGGCAGGGCATTGAACGCATGAATATCGCGGCCGAACGCGGCATCGTGCCGACCTCATTCTCGTTCGACCCGGTGCTGGCCGATGGCCGCAACGTGCTGAAGGGCGCTCCATTCGACGAGGGTCCTGGCGACTCGGCGATCCTCGCCGATTTTCGCGCCAAGGTCGCGAGACTCGATATTCCGGATGCCGGGAAGGAGCGCCTGATTGAATCCGCGATCGCGGCACTGAAGGGTCCGTTCAGCACCGGCGTGCAGGCGATGCTCGCCCGGATTGAAGAACTGCGCAGCAAATCTCCGGGCGCGGACGGTGTCTGGCGACTTCCGGACGGCGACGCGTTCTACAGGATCCAGATCGATTTCTGGACCAGCGAGCCGAAGCAGGGCGCCGACGAGATCCATGATATCGGACTCGCCGAAGTCGGGCGCATCCGCGGCGAGATGGAAAGCATCATGCGTCGGGTCGGATTCATCGGCGAGCTGCCGGCATTCTTCGAGCAGCTGCGCTCGGATCCGGCGAATTTCTATCCGGACACCGACGCGGGCCGGCAGGCGTATCTCGACCAGTCGAAGGCCTACATCGATGCCGTCTACACGGATGTCGGAAGGTACTTCAACGTCCTGCCAAAGGCGCTGCTGGAAGTGCGCCGCGTGGAGCCCTGGCGCGAAGAAACGGCGCCGATCGCGTTCTACAACCAGCCGACGCCGGATGGCAGCCGCCCCGGCATCTATTACGTCAATCTGCGCGACATGACGACGCGGCAAAAGCACGAGATGCAGACAGTCGCCTACCATGAAGGCGCGCCGGGTCATCATTTCCAGGTCGCAGTCCAGCAGGAACTCGCCGGCGTCCCGACATTCCAGAAGTTCGCATTCTTCGGCGCCTACATCGAGGGCTGGGCGCTCTATGCCGAGCGCCTGGGCAAGGAGCAGGGAAGATTCACCGATCCGATGCAGGATTTCGGCCGCTTGCAGAACGAAATGCTGCGTGCCGCAAGACTCGTGGTCGACACCGGCGCGCATGCAAAGCGCTGGTCGCGCGAGCGGATGATCGGATACATGCTCGCAAACAATCCGATGACAGCGGAGGATGCGGCCAAGGAAGCCGAGCGCTACATCGACAATCCAGGCCAGGCGCTCTCGTACAAGATCGGCATGTTGAAGATCCTCGGACTGCGCGAGCGCGCACAGGCCGCTCTCGGCGACCGTTTCGACATCCGCGACTTCCACGACGTCGTGCTGAAGAACGGCGCGCTACCGCTGTCGATCCTCCAAGAACTCGTCGACGATTACATCTCGCGGAAGAAGGCCGGCTGACAGCAGCCTTGACAGCTACCCGCACGGTCCCGACAATCCCGCCTCCCCGAGGGTACCTTCCCACCGCGTGGCTAGGTAGCTCAGCTGGTTAGAGCACGGGATTCATAACCCCGGGGTCGAGAGTTCGATTCTCTCCCTAGCCACCATTT
>JBAQWM010000243.1:0-4635 GCA_049298915.1 Steroidobacteraceae bacterium
CTCTTGCCACCTCCTGTCTCGGTAGGCCGGAGTAGGTATCGGCCAGCAGGCGATGGCCGGAGAAATCACCGGGATCGCTATTGACAGATTTCCAGCCATCCAGGATGGCAAGATTGTCGAATCCGAGGTCTTTGTAGATCCGGCCCTGGCTTGCGCTGCGAACCGCAAGATCTTCGTCCAGCTTGAACTCGGACCGATAAACCGCGCGATCATCATTCAAGGCAATTGATTGCCGAATCTCCCTCATGGCCTCTGCGGGCCGGTTGGCAGTCTGCAACCGAATTGCTTCGTAGAGCCGCGGAGTCGGATCGCTTGGATCCATCTCGGCCGCCAAGGCGAACTGTAACGCCGCAAGTTCGTCGCGTTGCTTCGTGTTTTCCTCGTAGTAAGCCTTACCAACGTAACTTCGAAGCAACGAGTTGCTCGGATCCAGAGCCACCGCGATCTCCAACTGCTCACGGCCGGCCTTGAGCCTGCCGTCACGAATCAGCGCGAGCCCCAGGCCCAATCGCGGCAACGCGGCGAATGAGTCGCGCTCGATCGCCGCCTCGAAATTGGCACGCGAATCATCCAAGCTTAGTTGCGCCAAATACACGAACCCGAGCACTGAGTATGCGTGGCTCTCTTTGGAGTCGCCGGCAATTGCCGCACGCGCCGAATCCTCCGCGTCCCTTGCGTTTCCGAGCGACAGCAACAACTCGGCGACGCGCGCATTGACTAGCGAACTGTCCGCTTGCAGCGCTTGGGCCTTCCGTGCACTTGCAAGAGCCAGCTCAAGTTCGAATGAAGCCTGCTCCGCGTAGGACAGCGCGAGCCAGGCGCGCATGCTGTCCGGGGCGTTGGCAGTGGCTGCCCTGGCAGACTCCATCGCGGCGGTCTTGTCGTTCCTGGCGATCTGGATGATCGCCCGCAATGCATAGGCGTCTCCGTTTCTGGAATCGAGGGCCAATGCACCTTCGATATCCCGCAGCGCTTCGTCAATGTGGCCGAGCCGCAGCAGCACTTCAGCGCGCCCGGTCAGGCAGTCCTGATTTGAAGGAATGGGCAAGGCGCGGCATTGCTCGTCGGTCGCGACGTCGGCTCCGGCGGTGTTATCGCTGAGTGGCGGGTAATGGAGTACCCACTGCACCGCATCCGTGGGCCTGATGAGCGTGCTGAATGCAGCGGCTGCGCCCTGACCGGCGACCAGCCTGTTGCCGGCGGTCACAGCTCGCTGCTCTCGCGTTGCCGCAGTCTGCGAAAGCACAACGCCCTCCAGGACCGCCAGCTCCGTGCCCTCCCGGCTCATGGTCACCATGAATTCAGTGCCCTCGACCGCTGCATTCAGGTGCGCTGTGATCACCTTGAATTTCTTCGGGAAGCGGGTGATGAAATATGCGGCGCCGCAGCACTGTGCGCCGGGATCGGCCGCGGTGGCGTCGTCCTGGAAGAACTCGACCAGCACCTCGGACGTCGTCTGATTCAGCTTTATTGTGGTGTTCTGGTCCACTCGCACTAGCGTCTCGGGCTGGATAAACAATGCCGCGCGGCTGAGTGGTGCGGTGCGCAATCGATCGCCGGAACACACGGCTGCATCGAGTTGCCTGATGCGCAGCCAGTCTTGGCTGCCGGCTCGCTGCACTTCGACATTGCCTTGAATCGAAACCACCCGGCCCATGGCAGGCGCACAGGCTGCTGCGGCATCCTCGGCGCGCGCGTCTTTCGTGCCCGCGCCAGCGAGGCAGGCGACAAACAACAGCAGGGAAGCCAGGTGTTCCCGGGCGCCTGCAGGTACGCGAATCTTGCCGTTCGTCCTCATCTCCCCCCCAGAGTCTCTGAATGAGGAAAGCCCGACGTTGTTGTTGCGAACGACTCGCTCTGAAACTAGCCCTTTACAGCCGTAATCGCAACACGCCGCCAATCCTGCGCGCAGAGACGCGGGCATTCTGTCATCGGCTTGACACATGACAGTGGCCGCCCGCCCACAACCGACATGGGGCCAGGCCACGAACGTAAAAAGCGCCGCAAACTCAATCGATTACGAGCGCTCCGTCTTGCAGCGTGAGCCCTGCTTCGAGGCAGCGCAAATAGAACGCGGTCGGTCCGTCGGCCGGAAATTCCGCGTGAATCGCCTGGAACCGGGCGAGCGCCTCCAGGCTCCGCCTGTCCTGAAGTCCCGCGATCGCCGCCTCAAATTGCGCGCACAGTTCGACCTGCTGAGGCTTCGCCAGGGCCCGGCTTGCCAGCAATTCGAAGAGATGCACGGCATGACTCTTGCCACGTAGCAGGAAACTGCCCAGATCGCGCAGCAGGAAATCGCCTCCGGCATTTCCGATGGCGGGACGCGAGAGCAGAACCCGGGTGCCGAGCTTCTTGTTGAATTCCTGAATCCGCGCGGCCGTATTCACGGCATCGCCGACGGCGCGATATTCATAATGCGCGTGCGCCCCGACGGTGGTCAGCGCCACGCGTCCCCAGTCGACGCCAAATCGCGTCATCAGACGGTTTCCGGCGAGCTGCTCATTGAATATCTGCGCCGCGTCGCGCATTTCCAGCAGGGCGTGGAGCAGCTGCAGGTGCGTTCCCGCCGAGCGGTGAGGCCAGATCGCCAGCATCGCATCGCCGACGACATCCGAGACAAAGCCGCCATGATTTGCGACCCTTCCGAACAGCGTCTCGAAATAGTGATTCAGGAACTCCGTGAGTTTCTCGGGCGTCATCGATTCCGCGAGCGGTGTGAAATTGGCGGCGTCGGTTGCCACGCAGGCGCATTCCACTGACTCCTGCGAACCGCCAAGCTGACCCGCATTGCGCTCGAGCATGCTCACGACTTCGCCCGGAACAAAATAAGTGAATGCATGACGCAGCTGCGCGCGCTGCTTGTGGACAGTCCAATACTTCCACGAAAATGCCACGAGCATGCCGGCCGGCGCGGCGACCACCATCGGCATGACAACCGGCATCCAGAGGTCATGGCTGGTGAACAAGTACAGCGCGCCTCCAGCGTAAGCGCCAATCGCAATGACCATGACGGCGAGTGCCACCCGGTTCCGCCACTGAGCGCAGGCGAGATACGACAGCAACCCGGCCAGGAATGTCAGGGCAAGCCAGTACTCCGGATCCAGTTCCCGGATCGTCCGGTCATGCAGCAGATTGGCGAATGCCGTAGCCGCGATTTCGACGCCACTGAGGTCAGCGCTTCCGCCGGAGGAAAATGCGGTGGCGAAATGCTCGACCTGCTCGGTCTGCAGCGTTTCCGCAAATCCCACGAAAACCGCTCGACCATGAAAGCGGGACGCCATTGACTCCGGCGAGAGCGCCAGCACCTGGTCGTAGCTGATCGCCGGCACCGTACCTGCCGGCCCGTACAGATTCAGGAGTCTTGTGCCATTTCCACTGTAGAGGGCTGCCAGAGAGCGGAGCTGCGCGGTCATGCCCGCGTCGGTGGATCCAGGCCACAGCTTGCGGATCAAGAGCGCCGTCGCCTGCAGATGCCGGTTGGACTCGAGCGACTCCACTGTTTGTGGCAGCAGCATCGCGGTCTCGCCTGCAGACCGGGCCAGCAAGTCCACAAGCCCGGGATACGCACTGACGGCATAAGCCTGCAGGGCGATTGCGGGAAGTGTAGCTGTGACCAGCCCGGACTCCTTGAATGTCATGAATCGATCGGCTCTCCGCCCGGGTTCGGCGATCAACGGGAACGGCGCCGAGCCGAGCGCCGCATTCGCGATCACCGGGCTGAGGTCGGAGAACTTTTCCTGTCCATCGCTGATCTCGATCTTCTGGGCAATGACCACATGACCTGCGGAGGCGAAAGACTTCGCCAGGACCTCGTCCTGCCAGGCGTGGAGATCTTCATCAGCCCCGGGCAGCGGCGGCCGCTGGCGGAACAGCACATCGAACGCGATCATCCGGACACCCGCAGCCGCGAGCTTGTCCACGAGCAGCGCGTGTACGCATCGCGGCCAGCGTGATGGCATCGATGGCAGGCTCTGGTGCGTCGATGGCGGTGGACCGATGCGAAGGTCCTTGCAGCGGTGAAAATCCAGCGCGTGACGCGGCAGCGAGATGTTGGAAGCCGCCTGCTGGTTGATCAGGACCATCACGACCTGGTCGGGCGGTTTTACCGCACCGCGTGACTGGAACAGCCAGCCCAATCCCACCTGCTGCTCGAGATTGCGGATCTGCAGAAATGCCAGAAGTGCGGCGCAGACCGCGCCCACCGCGATGCCTGCCGCCACGTTGTAAACCCCGGACTTCATCTTCGTGCCTGTGTCAGGTAGCTGACAGAACCGCAGGGTGAACTACTTCAGGATCACTCCCGCACCGAAACACTTCCACGAGGAGCGCAAACATGAGCTACGAAATGTCCCCGCGAAACAGGACCGCCGTATCCGGCCTGGCGGCAGTGGCAACGACCGTGCTGCTGATGACCACGGTGATCGAGTCCCTGAATCCTGCGGCACTGAATCAGAGTCTTCGTGAATCGGCCGGGCCGGCAATAGCGGCCAATGTCGACCTCCAAAGCGACGCGCTGCTGTTTCGCAGAGTCTGACGCATGTGCACTTCCCCGGCCCGGCCCGGATGCGGCCGGGCCTTTTTTGCGCGTGTCACGCTGGACTATCCCATACGCCGCTGCCACGGTCATCTACGACC
>JBAQWM010000244.1:0-1796 GCA_049298915.1 Steroidobacteraceae bacterium
TGTGCCCGAAGAACAGCGGCTTGCGGTCGCGCTGGTGCTGATCGAAGGACTGTCATACAAGGAGGCCGCGGCGACGCTCGCCATACCGGTCGGCACCCTTACGAGCCAGCTGGCGCAGGGGCGTGAAACCCTGCAATCACTGCTGGATGACGCATGGGGGGCGCCATGACGAAGTTCTCCGACGAGACACTGATGGCTTACGCGGATGGCGAGCTCGATCTCGTATCGCGCGCCGAAATCGAGGCCGCGATGGCGTCCGATCCCGCCATCGCGCGCATCGTCCTGCGCCATCAGGCGCTGCGCACGCGCCTACAGACCGCATACAGCGGCGTGCTCACCGAGCCGGTTCCGGCGCAGCTCTCGAATCTCTTCGCGCCGGCCGTCGCCGCGCCGGCCGTCGATCTCGCGGCACCGGCCAGACGCTCGCAACTGCCGCAGTGGAGCGCGCTGGCGACGGCGGTCGCGCTCGGGCTGTTTGCAGGCATACTCATGATGCGCGATCCCGCGGGGCCCTATGCGGAAACCGAAGCGGGTCTGGTCGCGCGCGGGGATCTTGCAATTGCGCTCAGCAGCCAGCTCGCGCGCGATGCCGACGCGGGCAGCGTACGCATCGGCCTGAGTTACCGCGATCGCAGCGGCGCGTTCTGCCGCACATTCCGGCTGCAGCAGCAGGCGCCGCTCGCGGGTCTCGCCTGTCGTTCAGCTGAAGACTGGCAGTTGCAGCTGATCGCCGCGGCCACCCCGCTCGAGGGCGAATTGCGGGGAGCCGCCTTGATGCCGATGGCGGTGCTGCACGCCGTGGATGCCTCCATCGAAGGCGAGCCGTTCGATGCGCCGTCGGAAATCGCGGCGCGCGATGCCGGCTGGCGAGTGACGGTCCAGCCAGCATCCGATCAGTGAAGTTCGCGATCCGGATATTCCTGCCGCTTGCCGCGACCTGGCTCGCAGCCTGCGCACTGCCCCTTGCGCGTGATGCGCCGCGTCCCGTTCGCCAGGCGGGTATCACGGCCGCGCATCCGATGGCCGTCGATGCCGGCCTGGAAATCCTCGCCGCCGGCGGTAGCGCGGCGGATGCCGCGGTTGCCGTGCAGGCCATGCTCGGGCTCGTCGAGCCGCAAAGCTCCGGCATCGGTGGCGGCGGATTCCTGCTGTACTTCGATGCGGCAACTTCGCGCATCACGGCATACGACGGCCGCGAGATCGCGCCGGCGGCGGCATCACCGGGCATGTTCCTGGACGAGAATGGCGCGCCGCTGTCCTACCGCGATGCCGTGCTGTCCGGGCGCTCGACCGGCGTCCCCGCGGTGGTCGCGATGCTCGGTGCCGCTCACGCGCGACATGGCGCGCTGCCCTGGCAGCGCTCGTTCGAACCCGCGATACGAATGGCGGAATCCGGATTCAGCGTACTAGAGCGGCTCGCAGGCTATGTGAACGGCAACCGGGCGCCCCAGGTCGCCGAGCCCGACGTGCGAGCGCTATTCTCCGGCGTCGATGGCAGGCCGGTGCAGGCAGGCGATCGCCTGACGAACAAGGCCTATGCCGCAACGCTGCGGCAGATCGCAACGCGCGGTCCGCGTGCACTGCTGGAGCCGCCGCTCAGCGATGCCATCATCGCACGCACCCGCGCCGAACCACGGCCGGGCGCACTTTCCGCCGGGGATTTCGCCGCTTATCAGCCGCGCGTCGGCGATCCTCTGTGCGGGCCGTTCCTGGTCTATGTCGTCTGCGTGCCGCCACCGCCCTCTTCGGGTGTCGCGCTGCTGCAGTTGCTTGCGATACTCGATCGCACCGACATC
>JBAQWM010000245.1:0-12288 GCA_049298915.1 Steroidobacteraceae bacterium
CCTCCGCCCCGAACTTGCCGCGGATCCGGTCCACCGCCGCGTCCAGCTTTCCGGACTCGGCGCTCTCGCGGGTGGTGAAGAGATCGAGCTGCTGCGCGGGCGCGAGGTCGCTGACGCCGACGCCGAGCAGGCGCACGGCCGTGCGCGGTTGCTCGTGCATCCAGCGCTCGAGCAATCCGGTTGCTACCTGCACGATCAGGCGCGTCTCCTGAGTCGGCGGTCTGAAACTCTTCTGCCGCGTGAAGGTCTCGAAATCGCGCCGCCGCACCTTGATGCTGATCATGCCGGCCTTCAGTTGCCGCTTGCGCAACCGTTCTGCCGTGCGATCAGCCAGCTGTGCCAGTCGCTGCCGCATTTCCTCGTGATCCCTGATATCGACGTCGAATGTTTCCTCGGAACTGATCTGCTTTTCCGGGGCATCGGAGACAACCGGCCGGTCGTCGATACCCGAGGCACGCTCGCGCATCTGGCGGGTGTCGCGCCGGAACAGCGGCCACAGGACGGCATCCGGCGCGCGTCGCAGTTGCCCCAGCGTATGGATGCCATGCTGCTCGAGCCGCGCCGCCGTCTTGGCGCCGATCCCGTGCAGGCGCCGCACCGGCAGGGGGTCGAGTAGCGTCGTGACTTCCGCGGGCCGGATGATCAGCAGCCCGTCCGGTTTGCTCATTTCGGAGGCGAGCTTGGCGAGCAGCTTGTTGTGCGAGGCGCCGACCGACGCCGTGAGCCCGGTGCGCGACCGGATGCGGTTCCTGATTTCCCGCGCCATCGCTTCGGCGCTGCCGAAGAGACCCAGACTCGCGGTCACGTCGAGAAAAGCCTCATCCAGCGAGAGCCCTTCGATCTGATCGGTGAATTCGCCGAAGATCTCGAATGCCTGGCGCGAGACCTCGTGGTAACGCTTCATTCGCGGACGGATGACGACGGCGTGCGGGCAGCGTTTCAGCGCGTCGCGCATGGGCATCGCGGAATGCACGCCAAACCGGCGCACTTCGTAGCTTGCGGCTGCCACGACCCCGCGGCCGCCGGTGCCGCCGACGATGACCGGCTGTCCGGACAGCGCGGGATTGTCGTGTTGCTCGACTGACGCATAAAAGGCGTCCATGTCGACGTGCAGGATCGCGCGATGATCGCTCATGCCAGCTTCAGCATGGAATAGACGAGGCCGACAAGCACGGTGATGCCGAACAACCCGCGCAAAGGCGATTGCTGATCGAGCTGGCACTCGACTTCGTAGGTGAAGTTGGCTGACACGCTGCGGCTCGTTGCGAGCGACAGCGTGGATCTTAGCTCAGCATGCCTGCATGCGCTCGATATGCCTGAGTTTCCCGAAGTCTGTCAGCCGGTAGAAACGCCGCAGGTCGATCAGCCAGCGCCTGTCACCGGACTGGCACATCGCCCGCAGTCGCGGTTCCAGTCGCGCACAGAATTTCGCGGCGAAGCGGCTGGCACGCCGATAGAGGGATTCGCGGCCTGCGGCAAGCCGGGAATCGATGCGGGTCCGCCGGAACAGCAGCGTATGCAGCTCGGCGGGGAAGCGGCGCGGTTCGTGGCGGCCGAGCAGCAGGAAACTCGCGATGTACTTGTCGATTTCCGCCTGCAGTTCGAGCGTCAGCAGCGACACGGGACGATCGTGCTCTGCATGGTGGGCAACGCAGAGAAAATGACTGATGCCTTCGATTGCGGTCCAGCAGTCCGCAACATTGCGGTGGTCCAGTTCCTCGTTCGGGTCGTGCGACTGTAGGCGGTTCAGCATCGCCGGATCAAGGAACAGCGACATGCACAGTTCTTCGCCCGCCGTCGTCACGAACAGCTGTTCGTCACCCGGCGCGGCGCTGCAGGAGGGAGGCAACTGCTGCCGCTCGGTGACCAGGAAATCCGTGACGCGGCAGCTGACGCGGAGATCATAGATGCCGGTCAGCAGCAACTCGAGTCTTTCCAGTGCCGGGATGGACATCTCAGTGCGCGGCACCGGCCGGGTCCGGCGGCTGGATGCCGAGGCGGACCAGCAGGCGGCGCGCGCGGCGGCTGCCGGTCCGGTGCCAGAGTTCATAGAGGCGGAGCACGTCGCGCTGGGAATGCCTGGCGGCGCTCTCGCTGATGTCGTTGAGCGCGTCCACGATCGGCTGGAACTTGTCCTCCAGTTCTGCGAATACTGCGGCGAGGGCGCGCCGCGGGCCGCGCGGCGCGGTCTGGGCGAGAGCGCCATAGGCGCGACCGCCCATGGCGATGTGGTAGTCGATGTCGACCAGCCGGCGCGGAAATCCGCTGGCAAGGAATCCGGAGACAAACAGCGCGACATCGCCGAGGCGCTGCAGCGTGCGGAAGCGGTGTTCGGCGCTCGGGGTCTCGAGTGCTTCGGCCAGCAGCAACGCGAGGGGCTTGAGCTGTGCGCCGCCCGCCCGCGGCTCGAACAGGGCTTCAGTGCGGGCGAACATCGCCAGCAGATTCACGACGTAGTGCGCAGTGTGGTCCTTCACGCGCAACTGCTGCTGCTCGAGCGCGCGCGCGAGCGCCGCACGAAAGAACTCGCGGACGTCGGAGACCGTCAGCAGTCCGGCGTCGTCGTCTGGCATCGCTTACCCCGTTTCGACAATGCCAGTTGAGCCGTGTTCGGGGGATAAATCTGTTGAGTGCGTCGCAGCTTGTCGTGGCAGTCACCGCCGGCGAGTGCTGACAAGGCCTGGAATTGTGACGTCCGCAGCCCTCGGCGGGACATTCTGTCCGCTAGGCGACCTGGACGCTGCCGCCGTCGAGCTGGATCTCGTAGGTGGATCCCGCGACGAGTTCACGCGGGTCGAAATCATCCACATTGATGATATCCATGACCCTGCGGTCATATTCGCGCAATTGCAGGGCCTCGGCTTCGCTGATGATTCCGGCGGCCTGCGCTTCCCGTATCTGGCCCGGCAGGTCGAGCGCCGTCACGCGGCCGGTCTTGACGCCTTCCACCCGTATCCGCTTCTCGATCGGCTCCGCCGCGATCGCGAGCTGCAGCGCCTGCTGCACCAGACCAAGATGATTGGTCGGCTCGAGCGTGCGGTAGACGTACTGGCACAGGCGTTCGCGCGCCTCGCCGGGATTCATCATGAGCTCCGCGATCTGCGGATTCAGCCGGTCACCAGGCGCGAAATAAGTCAAACCGCGCGGGAAGATCAGGACCCGCATGAATGCCGCGAGCCAGCGCACCGGGAAATTGCGCAGGAACCCGTGCAGCTGCTCCTGGGCCTGGTACAACAAATGCCGGCAGGCGTACTCGACCAGCGGCAGGTCGGCCGGTGGCCGGCCCTGGTTCTCGTAATGCTTCAGCACCATCGAGGCCAGGTACATCGAGGACAGCACGTCGCCGAGGCGCGCGGACAGCGCCTCCTTCTTCTTCAGGTAACCGCCGAGGGACAGCATCGCGACATCGGTCGCGAAGGCGAAGGACGCGCTGAAACGGTTGATGTGCTCGTAGTACCGCCTGGTCGGGCCGCTGACCGGTGCACTGACGATGCGCGACAGGGTGATCGCGCCGAAGAACGAGCGCACGGCAGTCGAGATCGTGAAGCCGATGTGGCCGAACAACGCGCGGTCGAAGTCGCGCACGCCGCGCGTGTGGTCGGGATCTTTCGCGGCATTCATCTCTTTCAGCACCCACGGATGGCAGCGCACCGCGCCCTGGCCGAAAATGATCAGGCTGCGCGTCAGGATATTCGCGCCCTCGACGGTGATGCTGACCGGCACGGCCTGGTAGCCACGGCCAATATAATTCCTGGGACCGAGCATGATGCCCTTGCCGCCCTGCACGTCCATCGCGTCGTCCGCGATCATCCGCCCGAACTCCGTGATGTGATACTTCAGGATGCCGGCGGGCACGGAGGGTTTTTCGCCGCCATCGATCGCGCCGGTCGTCACCGAGCGCGCGGCATCCATGATGTAGGTGCGTGCCGCCATGCGCGCGATCACCGCCTCGACGCCCTCGAAGCGGCCGATCGGCATGTTGAACTGCCGCCTGATGCGGGCATAGGCGCCGGTCGAGTACACGGCGCCTTTCGCGCCGCCGGTCGCGATCGAGGGCAGCGATATGCAGCGCCCTACCGAAAGCTGTTCGACCAGCATCCGCCAGCCCTGTCCGGCCATTTTCGGGCCGCCGATCAGGGCATCGAGCGGAACAAACACGTCCTTGCCGCGGATCGGCCCGTTCTGGAACGGATTATTGAGCGGGAAATGGCGCCGGCCGATCGTGATGCCGGGCAGATTGCGCGGCACCAGCGCCACCGTGATGCCGCGGTCGGTCTTGTCGTCGCCCAGCAGCCGGTCGGGATCGTACAGGCGGAACGCGAGCCCGACGATCGTCGCGATCGGTGCGAGCGTTATGTAGCGCTTGGAGAAATTGAGCCGGATGCCGGTGATCTCACGTCCCTGGTAGCTGCCCTTGCAGACGATACCCGTGTCGGGGAGGGCGCCGGCATCGGAACCCACGCGTGGGCCGGTCAGTCCGAAACAGGGTATCTCGTCGCCACGCGCGAGCCGCGGCAGGAAATGGTTCTTCTGTTCCTCGGTGCCGTAATGCAGCAGGAGTTCCGCCGGCCCGAGCGAGTTCGGCACGACGATGGTCGAGGCCGCGGTCGCCGAACGGCTTGCGATCTTCACCACCACGCAAGAATGCGCGTAAGCGGAGAATTCGAGTCCGCCGTATTTCTTCGGGATGATCATCGCCCAGAAGCCCTTCTTCTTGATGTAGTCGAAGACTTCAGGCGGCAGGTCGGCGCGGCGGTGCGTGATATCCCAGTCGTCGATCATCCGGCAGAGTTCTTCGCAGGGCCCGTCGATGAAGGCCTGCTCCTCGGCCGTCAGCTGTGGCGCCTTCGCGCCGAGCAGCTTGTTCCAGTCGGGACCGCCGGTGAACAGCTCGCCGTCCCACCACACCGTTCCGGCCTCGAGCGCCTCCTGCTCGGTGGTGGACATCGGCGGGAGCATGCGTTTGTAGATGCGCAGGAACCGGCGCGAGATCAGCGCGCTGCGCAACGGCAGGACATTCAGCAGCAGCTGCGGCGTGAAGAGTCCCCACAGAACCGCCTTCCACCAGGGCGGCCCGGCGCCGAACATCGTGTAACCGGCGAGCAGCACGCCCAGGATGATTGTCGCCTTCACGAAACTCGCGCGCCGATACGCCAGCCAGAGCACCAGGCTGACGAACAGCAGCAACCACAGGGCCGAGATGATCACGGCTCTTTATACAACGATCGGGATGCGCTGCGCGATCAGGGCGGTGCCCCGGGCTGCGGCCAGGCTCCGGGTCTTGTATGCAGTGCAAAAAAGCCGGCGCGGCGCACGAAAAAAAGAAACCGGCGCTAAGGCCGGTTTCCACGGTCAGGAGCTGATCTGCCTGATTACGAAGCAGGCCTCAGCGTCACTTCGCGCACATGAACAGTGCCGAGGTACTTGCGCATTTCGAGGCGCGGGCTCGCCAGTTCCCGTTGCTTGTCGTTATCGGCCGTGGCCCAGTGCTTGGCGGAGATGGCCTCGAACTTGTCGTCGTCGCCCTTGTTGTAGTCGAGCGCCTTGGCGTAGCTCGGATACAGCGTGCAGAACAGCACGTCGTAGTCGTTCGGGTCGCTCGGTGCTTTCACGAAGGTCCGGAAATCGACGATCAGGCCCTGCTTCCTGGCTTCGGCATTGATCGGTTCCGAGTGGGCGCGGATCCACTTCAGGTAGGTGTCGAACATGCCAGGCTCGGTCCGGTATGAACTGCATTCCCAGACCGGTCCCTCGATCCAGTGTTCCTGCGCCTGCGAAAGCGCCGGCGTCAATAGCGCACAGACGGCCAGCAGGCCGGATAGTCTTGACTTCATTAGTAACCCCTTGATTTATCTATTATACTGGTCTGCAAGTGCCGCGGACCTGCGGGCAGCATACGATATTTCACCAGGCGATTCCGTAGTCTTCGCCATGATTGCTGGACGCGCCCCACAGCGTGCCATGCACAGGATCGATCTGGATCGCATTGATCGGTCCCGAAGTGCGCGGGCGGAACTCCGGTCGGTAGCCGCGCTCACGCAACTCCCGCCGGACCCAGTCCGGTATGGAATCGTTCAGCAGCAGCCGGCCCGGAAAAATTTCGTGCTGGCCGAAGGAATCACGCATCTGGTAGCTGATGAAATTCGGCGCCTCGGCGGCCTGCTGCGGCGTCATGCCGAATTCGAGGACATTCAGGAAGAATTGCAGCAGGTTCTGGTCCTGCGTGTCGCCACCCTGGACGGCGAATGCCATCCAGGGCTTGCCGTCCCTGAAAGCGAGCGTCGGCGTCAGCGTCGCACGCGGACGCTTGCCGGGCTCGGGCAGGTTGAACGGATTTTCGGCCGCATCCAGCACGAAGGACTGCATGCGCTGGCTGAGTCCGATACCGGTGCGCCCGGCGATAACGGCGGGAATCCAGCCACCGCTCGGCGTCATCGAGACGATCCAGCCCTCCCGGTCGGCGGCGACCACTGAAGTCGTGCCGCGATGGAACGAGCCGGTCACGGGGTCGGTCGCAGCCGCATACTTTGCGGCATCGAAAGCCCTCGCCGCCTGCGGTGCCGCCGGCAGCCAGGGATTGGTCTCGCCCTGGTACGGGTAGGGATCGCCCGGGCCGGCGGCCGGGTCATTGGCATCGGCGTTCACGAGTGCCGCTCGAGCCCTGGCGTATTCGGTGGAGAGCAGGCCCCTGATCGGCTCCTCGGGCGGAAAGTAAGGATCGCCGTAGTAGAAATCGCGATCGGCAAAGGCGAGATTCATCGCCTGGTAGATGGTGTGGATATAGCGTGCGCTGTTGTAGCCCATCGCCTTCAGGTCGAAGTTCTCGAGGATGTTGAGCGTCTGCAGCATCACCGGGCCCTGCACCCAGCGGTCGAGCTTGTAGACATCGATGCCGCGATAGTTCGCGTGCACCGGTTCCTCCAGCTCGACGCGCCAGTTCGCGAGGTCATTCTTCGTTATCAGACCGCCCTGCTCGCGCACGCTGCGCACGAATTCGTCGGCGATGTCGCCGCGGTAGAATCGCTCGTAGGCGGCCATGATCGCCTCCTTGCGCGATTTGCCGGCAGCGAGCGCCTGCGCCTCGGCTTCCACGAGTTTGCGCAGGGTCGCGGCCAGATCCGGCTGGCGGAACATCTCGCCCGCCTGCGGCGCTTCGCGCGCGGAGCCTTGATGCGGCAACATCACGGCCACTGCGTAGGGCCACTGCCTGATCTTTTCCTTTTCGGCTTCGATCCTGTCCGCGGTCTCCGCATCGATCGGATAACCGTCGGCGAGCGTGATCGCGGGCGCCAGCACCTCGGCAAGCGACAGCCGGCCGTATTCCGCCAGCATCGTCAGGAGCGCGCCGGGCGTGCCGGGCGTGACTGCGGCGAGCGGCCCGTGCTCGGGGGGATAGCGGAGTCCTTTCTTGCGGTAGAAATCGACGGTCGCGCCGGTCGGCGCGACGCCGAGGCCATTGATCGCAACGATGCGGCCGCTGGCAGGGTTGTAGATCAGGGCCTGGGTCTCGCCGCCCCAGGACAGCACGTCCCACATCGTCGCGCTCGCGGCCAGCATCGCGCAGGCTGAATCCACGGCATTGCCGCCGCGCTCGAATATTCTGGCGCCCGCGGTCGCCGCCAGCGGTTTTCCGGTGATCGCCATCCAGTGCGAGGCGTGCAATGGCGGCTTCTGCGTTTTCTCCTGCGCCAGCGAGTCTGCTGACGGGATGCAGAGCGCCAGCACGCAGGTGGCGGCGGCCGACAAGGTGTTTTTCACGGCTGGCATCGCATCACTCCGTGGAGAGAAGTTCCTGCACGCCTTCGCGCTCCTCCAGCAACTCCCTGTGGCTCGCATCCATGCGGCCCCGGCTGAATTCATCGACCGCAAGACCCTGGACGACGGCGTAGCGCCCGGCCTTGCAGGTCACCGGGTAGGAATACATGACACCTTCCGCGATGCCATAGCTGCCGTCGGCGGGCACCGCCATGCTGACCCAGTCGCCCGAGCGCGTGCCGAGCGACCAGTCGCGCATGTGGTCCATGGCGGCGGACGCCGCCGAGGCCGCCGACGATGCGCCGCGCGCCTTGATGACCGCCGCGCCGCGCTGCTGGATGGTCGGGATGAACTGTTCGCGGTACCACTGCTGGTCCACCAGCGCACGTGCGGGCTTCCCGGTCACCGTACAGTGACTGATGTCCGGGTACTGGGTCGAGCTGTGGTTGCCCCAGATGATCATGCGCCGGATCGCGGTCGTGTGCGTACCGGTTTTCTGGGCGAGCTGCGCAAGCGACCGGTTGTGATCGAGACGGGTCATCGCAGTGAAGTTGTGGCGGTCGATCTCGGGCGCATTGGATGCGGCTATCAGGGCATTCGTATTCGCTGGATTGCCGACCACCAGCACGCGCACCGTGCGGCTCGCAACCTCATTGATGGCCTTGCCCTGAGTCGAGAAAATCTGGGCATTTGCGAGCAGCAGGTCCTTGCGCTCCATGCCCGGCCCGCGCGGCCGCGCGCCGACCAGCATCGCGTAATCGCAGTCCCTGAACGCGGCGCGCGCGTCATCGGTCGCAAGCAGCCGATTCAGCGTCGGGAAAGCGCAGTCCGACATTTCCATGACCACGCCGCCGAGCGCCGCAAGCACTGGCGTGATTTCCAGCAGATTCAGATTGATCGGCTGGTCTTCGCCGAGCATCTGGCCCGAGGCCACGCGAAAGGCGAGCGCATAGCCGATCTGGCCCGCGGCTCCGGTGATGGTGACGGTAACGGGCTTTTTCTTCATGCAGAAGGACTCCGCGAGTGCCGCGATTGTAGCAGCGATCCTGCCGATTCCCGCCGCGACGCAGCGCAGCAAGCGGCGGGGTCGCGAAGCCTCAGGGCGCCCGGCCCAGCGCGGCCCGCCACCGGCTCTTCAGCGCCCGTTTCGCATGGCGGATATTGCCGCGCAGCAATGCAAGGACGCGGTTGTCGCCGTAGCGGCCCTTGTGCACGTGCCGGATGCGATGTACGCCCGGAATATCGAGTGGCGTACCGAGCGTCCGCATCAGCCAGCGAAATGTACGGTCCTCGAAGGTCTTCGCCCATTTCGCGACGGGACGCTGGAACACCGGCACCTGTTCGCAGTAACCGCAGGCGCGCGCGATATCGCCATGGACGATCTGGTAGGCGCCGGTTGCCTGGGGCACGGCGAGCAGCGCGAACTGGCTCGTGTCTATGTCCACGATACGCGGGCGATCGCGCTCGGCGGCAATCAGGGGGTCGGTTTCCGCCAGCATGGCGGTCACGTACTCGACGGCCGGATAGACCAGGCGATCGGTCCGCCCCTGCAGCTGTTCCACGAGCGCGTCCAGGCAGCCGCGATGGAAGATGATGTCGCAGTCGGTGAACCACACCCAGTCGGCGCTCGTGCTGCGGGCGATCAGGTTGCGCCCGATCGCACGCCGGAACAGCCGGCGCGGCTCGAGCGGCTGCCAGTTCCAGGTCACGCCCGGAACCTGCATGGCGCCGAAAAAGTCGAGCATTGCCCGGGTGCGCAGGTCTTCGGGGGCGTAGAACACGGTCATCCTGATGCTGGCTTGCGCCGGCGGGAAGTTCACGATCGCGCTCAGCTGGTATGCCAGCAGGTGAGCGTAGCGCCAGCAGTGACTGACGATCTCGATCGAAAGCCGGCCGCTGCGGGCGGCAATCGTGCCGGGATCAGGCAGGCTGAGAAACCACCGGGCGGGTACAAAGCCGCTCGCAGCGACCCGGATCAGCAGTTCCTCAACGGTGTTTCTGGGGCTCAAGGAATGAATGCCCTAGGCCCGGCGCCGTTCGCCGGTCCATGGATGGCGATCGACGGTGGCTCCGCAATCGCGCCAGTACTTGTACCCGGAATCCGGAACGCGCCAGTTGCCGTACAGGACCGTCAGATAGGCGTCCGCATCCTCCGGCTTCAGCCAGCGGCGACCATAGAGCTCGAACTCATCAAGTCCATGCGCCGCGATCTCGTTAACCACCTCGAGCGCGGGCTTGCGCCGATGGTAGTACCATCGCAGCCGGTCGCCGCGCTGCTCGAACAGGAAGAACTCGTACTTCACACCTTCGCGGCGCACCGCCCACTTGGTAATCCTGCCGTCGTTGTTGACCTGCAGCCGGCAGGGACTGAATCCCCTGCGGCGCATTTCATCGAGCGCCGTCATCAGGTGCGGCAGGTCCCGCTCGAGGAATCCAAAATCCACGTCGCGATCCCAGGGAATCGGGCCGCCATCGCGCATGTAGCCGAGCAGCAGGCCCATGACGACCCAGTACTTGCGGTGAAATGCGGTGCCGGCGAGCGTATCGTGCAGGTGCACGAGCCCGCGCGCCCGCCGTTCCTGCAGTGGTCCCCATCTCAGTTGTGCGATTGCTTCCTTCAGTGCGCCCACGGCCGCCGAGTTTAGCCCATGTGTCATGCAGCCGCCGGGAGGTGAATTGCCGGGCAGCGCTGCCTATACTCGTCTGCCATGACCGGCGCGGAATCCCTGTCTGACGATGCGGCTGTCGCGGCGCAGTTGAAGGAAGAACTGCGCGAGGCGTCGGCGTCGTTCCGGAAGAAATCGGCGCGCCATCGGCTGCGGACCCGCGACACGATCTATTGTGCCTTCTCGACGCCGCGATTCTCGGTCGCGAGGGAAGAGGCACAGCGGGATGCCGCGCGGCGCCTGCAGCGGTTTGGCATCGGGCCCGATCAGGTGCGTGGCCGGCGCATCCTCGACCTGGGCTGCAACAACGGCGCGATGCTGTTCCAGCTGTCGAATTACGGGCCGGCCTACGGCCTCGGTGTCGAATTCGACCCGGAAAAGGTGGAGCTCGCGCGCCGGATCGCGAACTTCAGCGCCATCAGCTGCCTGGAGTTCAGGGTCGGAGACGTCGACCGGACTGACGCAGCCGAGCTCGGCGGCCCCTTTGATGTCGTGCTGTGCCTCGCCCTCACTGCGCACGTGAAGGACACCGGTCACCTCTACGAGCTGCTTGCGGCAACCACCAGGGGTACCCTTTACTTCGAGGCGAACGGCCCGACGACCCCGCGCGAGGTGCGCGCGCAGCTGCAGAAAGCGGGATTCACGCAGGTCGAGCACCTTGGGGCCTGCGACGACGACATCGTGCCCAGGAACAATCGGCGGCCGCTGTTCACGGCGGTGCTGAGCTGAACCGCCGTCTGCGCCTGTCAGCCGGCCGCGAAATCGAACAGGTAAATCTTGCGCCGGTGCCGGTCCACCCGCGGCACCTCCACGGTCTCCACCGGCTCCCTGCCTCCGGCCCAGCGGCGGACCACGCTGTCGTCGATGCCGGAATGGGACGGGTTGGAACGACGACGCCACTTGTAGGGAAGACTGAGCAGCGCGTACTTCGCGACGCGCGGCAATTCGGCGAATGCCTCGCACTGCCGGTTGCCGAGATGCTCCCATACCTGCAGCGCCACGACCAGGTCGTAGGACTGATCGGCGATCGGCCACGGCGCGACAGTCGCGTCGTGCAGATAGGTGGGTCGAAAATCGGCCTTGTAGTCGAGCCGGTCGCTGACCGGGAACAGCGGTATGTAGGCGGTGCCGATCTCGAGCACCCGGCGCGGCGCCAGGCGCTTGGCAATGGATATCGCCTCACGATAGTAGTTCCAGCGGCGCTTGAGATAAGGCCAGCGTGCGCGCGCGTCGTTGAAATCGGCATGGGTGATGGACGCCAGCGCATGGTCGCGGTCGATCGGCTGGAGCCGGTAGCCGGGCCGCACGCGATGAACCACTTCGATGCGGCGCCGCAATCGCGCCCACGCGCTGTCGTCGTCGCAGATGAATTCCGGTGCCGCTATCGGACTGATTGCGATCACGAGTCCCCCCGGATGCTTCTGCAGCGCAGTGAGCGCGAGTATAGCGTCCCCGCGACGCCGCTATCGCTAGCGCATCAGCGACTCGTGCTGCCGCCGGCCTGCCGCGCACTGGACGACCCACATCAGCCCGATCGCCGTGCCCAGACGCGCCAAGGGCCAGCATCGGTGCATGACTGCGACAGGGGGCGCTACGGAAACTGAAATCGAACAGGAAATTTGCTGGGTGACGATAAATTTGCAATATCCATGCAACTCCGCGTTTTTATCTACGCATCGTTCATGCTCGATCGATTTTTTGTGCGAACGAGAAGCGTGTTGAATAACTGGTTGCGACCCTAAGCGGGCCTAGCGCTTTGTCGCAGCGGACAAGCAACGTTGCGCTGTGGCGCAGGCCAGTTAGCCAGTCGATCGGACACGATGCTTGCGGTCCATCGGCCGACATATGGTTAGGTTCCCCTTGGTAG
>JBAQWM010000246.1:0-1795 GCA_049298915.1 Steroidobacteraceae bacterium
AATCATGCTGAGCGCTGGTGCCACACCCATGGCTGCGGGCAGTGGTTCAATGCGCTGCGCGACACGGTGACCCTCGAGATCACTGCGACCTGGCGGATGGGTGAGCCGCGGCCCGGAAGGTCCTAGCCCGGATATCTCACTGATGAGGGATGCATCGAGTCTCTGATTGGGTGAAACTTGTTTTGCGAGAACGAGTTATCGCGACCCAGAGGAGAGACCCGATGCCGACACAGTGTAACGCCGAACAGCTGCAGTTTTCATGTGTGGAGCGCCGGCGCGTGGTGGCCGCCTTCGATGGTGGGACGGTCAGCTCCGATGCGGGCGCGTTGTTGCTGGGGCGTGCCGATGCAGCGATCGGCCTGATCGATCGGCTGGCGAGCTGCTTTAGCGATGGCCGTGCGGCCGGTGCGATCGAGCACCCGGTCAGGACCCTGGTCGGGCAGCGGGTGTTCGGGATGGCGCTGGGCTACGAGGATCTCAACGATCACGAGCAGCTGCGCCACGATCCGGTGTTTGGGGCGCTGCTCGGCAAGCTCGCTGCCAAGCGCCAGCGCAAGTGTGCGGCGCTGGCCGGCAAGAGCACGTTGAACCGGCTGGAGTTGCACCCGGCGCAGGCGCTCAGCCGGTATCACAAGATCCGCCCCGATACGGCGGCGATCGAGGCACTGTGGGTGGAGTTGTTCCTGGACGCCCACCGTGCGGCGCCGGCCGAGATCATCCTGGATCTGGATGCCACCGACGATCCGCTGCACGGCCATCAGGAAGGGCGGTTCTTCCACGGTTATTACGATGGCTACTGCTACCTGCCGCTGTACATCTTCTGCGGCGAACACCTGCTGGCGGCCAAGCTGCGGCGCTCCAATATCGATGGCGCGGCGGGTGCGAAGGAAGAGGTCGAACGGATCGTCACGCAGATCCGCCAGCGCTGGCCGCACACCCGGATCATCCTGCGCGCCGACTCCGGCTTCTGCCGTGAGGAACTGATGAGCTGGTGCGAGCAGAACCGGGTGGATTACCTGTTCGGGCTGGCCCGTAATACCCGTCTGCAGCGCGCGCTCGGGCGCGAGCTACGGGAGGCCCAGCGCGAGTCGCGGCGCACGCACCGAGCGGCCCGCCGGTTCAAGGAGCTGGTTTACCGCACCCGCAAGAGTTGGAGCCGCTCGCGCCGCGTGGTTGGCAAAGCCGAGCACACCGGGGATAAGGCCAACCCGCGCTTCATCGTCACCTCGTTATCGGCCGGCGAGTGGGCGGCACGCGAGTTGTACGAGGATCTGTACTGCGCCCGTGGCGAGATGGAGAACCGGATCAAGGAAGCACAGCTCGATCTGTTCGCCGATCGACTCTCGGCGGCCACCTTCCGCGCCAACCAGTTGCGGCTGTGGCTGGCCTCGGCCGCCTACGTGCTGATGCACGCGTTGCGCCGTATTGGACTGGCGGGTACTGCGCTGGCGCGCGCCTGCGCCCACACCATCCGGCTGCGGCTGCTGAAGATCGGCGCGGTGGTCACGGTCAGTATGCGCCGTGTGAAGCTGGCAATGAGCGAGGCCTGCCCGAACCAACGTGAGTTCATCACCGCCTTCCACGCCTTGAGCGCCGCGGCGCGCTAAGCCGCACCCACGAACCAGAGACCGAAATCCACAGGCAGCCAACAACCGCCGCGCATGGCGACGGGCAGCCGTCGCTGAAAAACGCCCACCCGCCCCACAAAACCATTGACCGCAGACGGCCGCGCCCAGCGCCCTACGCCGCGCCGATCAATCGGAAAATCTGGCCGGCGGTGAGAAAAGGCGGCTAG
>JBAQWM010000247.1:0-7558 GCA_049298915.1 Steroidobacteraceae bacterium
GTGTTCGGCGACTACATCAGCGTCTACGACATCCAACGCGCCGTGTTCGATGGCGCGACGGTGCCCATCTACTACGAGAGCCGGCTGGCCAAGCTGGAGCTGAAGGAGTCCGAGCGGCCGAAGATCGACCCGGAGTTCGAGGAGGCGACCGAGGGCGAGGAGGTCGAGCGCAAGGAGAAGCTCAAGAGCCGGTGGGCGCAGCTCGAGGCGGTGGTCGGCTCGGAGAACCGCATCAAGCTCATCGCTCGCGACCTGGTGGACCACTTCGAAAACAGGCTCGCCGTAATGGACGGCAAGGCGATGGTGGTGGTGATGAGCCGCCGCATCGCCGTCGAGCTGTACCGCGCGCTGGTCGCGCTGCGCCCGGCGTGGCATGGCGAGGACGACGAGCACGGTTCGCTCAAGGTGGTGATGACCGGTTCGGCGTCGGACCCGCTCGACTGGCAGCCGCACATCCGCAACAAGCCGCGCCGTGAGGCGCTGGCCCAACGCTTCCGCGATGCGGCCGATTCGTTCCGCATCGTGATCGTGCGGGACATGTGGCTCACCGGCTTCGACGCGCCGAGCCTGCACACGATGTACGTGGACAAACCAATGCGCGGGCACGGGCTGATGCAGGGCATCGCGCGCGTGAACCGGGTTTTCCGCGACAAGCCGGGCGGGCTGGTGGTCGATTACCTAGGGTTGGCCGATGAACTGAAGCAGGCGCTGGCGACTTACACGGAAGCGGGCGGCACCGGCGAGACGGCGCTCGATCAGGCCGATGCCGTGGCGCTGATGCTGGAGAAGTACGAGGTCTGCCGGGGCCTCTTCCACGGCTTCGACTGGAGCCGCTGGACCGCCGGCACGCCGCAAGATCGTCTGTCGCTCTTGCCCGCGGCGCAGGAGCACATCCTCGCTCAGGAGGACGGCAAGGCGCGGTTGTTGCGCGCGGTCACAGACTTGTCGCACGCATTCGCGCTGGCGGTGCCGCACGAAGAGGCGCTGCGCATCCGGGACGATGTTGGATTCTTCCAGGCAGTCCGCGCCGTGCTCGCGAAGACAACGCCCGACGACCGAAAGACAGACGAGGAGCTCAATCTTGCCATCCGCCAGATCATCTCTAAAGCGGTCGTCTCGGACGAGGTCGTTGACATCTTCGCCGCTGCCGGCCTCAGGAAGCCAGACATCTCAATACTCTCGGACGAGTTCTTGGCAGATGTTCGCGGCATGCCACAGCGAAACCTTGCCGTTGAACTGTTGCAGAAGCTGCTAAAGGGCGAGATCCGGACCCGCCGGCGGCGGAACGTCGTCCAGGCCCGGTCATTTGCCGACCTGCTGGAGCAGGCAATCCGGAAATACCAGAATCGAGCGATCGAGACGGCGAAAGTCATTGAGGAGCTGATTCAGCTTGCGAAAGATATGCGCGCTGCAGACGCGCGCGGCGAAACCCTGGGACTATCCGAGGATGAGCTTGCTTTCTACGATGCGCTAGAAACCAATGACAGTGCGGTCAAGGTGCTTGGGGATGAGACGCTACGCGAGATTGCCCGGGAGCTTGTTGCTACGGTGCGCAAGAACGTGACGATCGACTGGACGATTCGCGAGAATGTCCGGGCGCAGTTGCGCGTGTATGTGAAACGGATCTTGCGCAAGTACGGGTATCCGCCAGACAAGCAGGAGAAAGCTACCGAAACGGTGCTTGAACAGGCCGAAGTACTTTCAGCCGAATGGGCTGTCTGATGAGAAACGTCTTCGACCAGTATAGCCAGCCAGAGAATCGACTTACCCACGCGTTGCTCGCGACACTCGATGCCGATCGTCGACTGCTTCGGGCATTCCTTGGATGGGTCGGAAGAGGGCAGCCGACTGGCCGAGTATTCGTGGCGGAACAGTCACTGCCCGGTGATCCTCCAAGCATTGCGGCAAAAGACGAACTGGAGCGTCGCGGGTTACCCGATGGCTGGATATACGACACGAAAGGTTGGGCGCTGCTCGTAGAGAGCAAAGTAGCCGCAGTCCCAAGCAGCGATCAGATAGATCGGCATTTGCGGACAGCGCGCGGTCGAGGGTTCGAAGGAGCCAATCTGCTTTGGCTTACGGTCGTACCGGTTCCTCGAAAACGCCATCAGAATGTGGTCAATCGGACGTGGGCCGAAGTGTATTGGTGGCTGGTCCGTCAAGGCCGGAGATCGGAGTGGGCTCGTCGTGCAGCTCAATACTTTGAAGTTGCCGAGGTTCAGGCGGATATGAAAGCTCAACTTCGCGAAGGCACGCTTACAGAGTTTACCGGCGTCCCTTTCGACGCTGACAACCCTTACAACTATTCACAAGCCAAACGCCTGCTTGGATTACTCCGAGATGAACTGCGGTTACGTGCGGACCTTGCCAGATCGCTTGGTATGAACAAGAACTGCGCTGGCCGAGGAGCGATTGCCGAAAGTTCTGGAACAGGTGTTTGGGACTTCATATCGGTACGAGCCTCCAGGTTCGATGACGTGTTCACGCAGAACCTGCATCTGACACTCGGCATCTCCGATGAGCGCGTGGATGCCTACGTAACGGTTCCAAACGGGATTCGGTCAAGACTCAGGAATGCTCTACTTGGCGATGAATACCAGAACTTCCATATAGAGGGTAACGGCCAGGCAACTTCACTGGCATGACTGCGACTCGACTGGCCGAATGGCAAGCCGGCAGAATCCGCGCATTCGCAGCACTTTCCGGATCAACGGCTTGCGCACTCAAGTGTAAACATTGGTCACCCAGACCTGACGCCAGTCATGAACTATCTCTACTCGCTGTATGATGCGCTCGTCAGCATCAACGTCCCGTCCGACAAGGCGCGGGCGGTTGTGGATGCGATGGAGCACGATATGGGCACCACGCTGGCGACGAAGCCGGACCTCGAGAACCTGCGGTTAGCGACCAAGCAGGATCTTGAGATGTTAAGGCGGGACATGGAGAACGGCTTCGCGGTCCTGAGGCGGGACATGGAGAGCGGTTTTGCGATCCTGAGGCGGGACATGGAAAACCGCGTTGCGCTGGCGGACCAGAAAATCGACGGGGTGGTCACCCAGCTGGAACTGAAGATCGACGCCCAGGAATTCAGAATGATCGTCAAGCTGGGCTCGATGATGGTCGTCGGCTTTGGCCTGACGATCGCCGCCATGCGGCTCTGGTTGTAGGAGTCCGCTAAAGGACGGGAATTCCCAACCCCGTCAGGTATGTAAACGTCCGATCGTAATGCTGCGGCAGCCGGGTGTTGTCGTCATCATCACCGGGCGGCACGAAAATGGCCATGCCCTGCCGCGCGCGCGTCAGCAACACGCGGTATGCGTTGCGGAGAATGGAGGGGAATCCGGCAGTTTTGCCGGGAGCGCAGTGGCGACGTCATTGGGACAATGCGCGGCCATGCCTTCGCCAATGCGCTCAAAAGACCCTGCCGGAATCGCGCAACGCATCCTGGTGCTGCGCGGGCAGCGGGTGCTGCTCATTTCGGACTTGGCTGCCCTGTATGGAGTTACGGCCAAACGCCTGAGCGAGCAGTTTCGTCGTAACCGCGATCGGTTCCCCGCCGACTTCGCGTTCTCCGTAGAAATCAATGACATAAGAAACTTGATGCCGCAATTTGCGGCATCAAGTTGGGGCGGCCGCCGAGGTCAAACGCTCGCCTTTACTGAACACGGCGCCATCATGGCCGCGACGGTCCTGAATAGCCCGCAGGCCGTTGAAATGTCGGTCTATGTTGTTCGGGCCTTCGTGAAGCTGCGGGAAGTGCTGGCCTCGAATACGGAGCTCGCTCGCAAGCTTGAGGCGCTGGAAAAGTCGGTCGCGACGCTGGATGCCAGGACACGTAGGCAATTCGAGCAAGTCTATGCGGCTATCCGTGCATTGATGGCGCCAACACCGGCGAAGTCGCGATCGATCGGCTCCATCGACAACTCCGGCCTGAAGCTCCTGCGACCGCCCGCCGATGAAGATCTTCATGACCTGATCGCCGAACGCTACGAGCAGGCCGCCACCGTCGTCACCAGCAATGTCGACTTTGCCGAGTGGGACCAGGCTATTACGCCGAAAAGTCCCGGCTCTATTACGGTGAGAAATGACAACCGTCGAGCGCGCGCTGCCAATGGCCACCGCGATCTGTCGGTCGCTGAACCCTGCGGCCTACAGCCGTAGGACCTCGCGTATCTTTCGCACGAGTGGCCGGCATGCCCCGGAACAGTGGCCCGGCATCAATCGGAATACTCAGGCAGCGCCGCAAATCTTGGAATTTCCAGCTGATAGACGCGGGGCGGGCGCCGGCGCGAAACGCAATGCTGGGTCCAGGCATGTGACGCTCGGCCATGAATCAACCCAATCTTCAAACCATGGCTTGCCATCAAGCTCCCAAAATGGGTACGATCGTACCCATTATGGGATCTACCTATCAATACGGCCGTACCCGATCGGTGACTAGTCTGGGCGACGCTCTTTTCAAGGGTACCCAGCAGCGGGTACTCGGCTTGCTGTTCGGCAACCCTGGTCGCAGCTACTACGCAAGAGAGCTGATTCGTCTGATCGCCGGTGGCGCTGGCGCGGTGCAGCGGGAGTTGCTGCGCCTGAGCCAAAGCGGGCTGGTCACGGTGCGACAGGTCGGCAACCAGAAGCGCTATCAGGCAAATCAGGCATCTCCGGTATTTGCCGAACTATGCGCGGTCGCGAGAAAGACGTTTGCCCTGGCAGACCCGCTGCGCGAAGCATTGATGCCGCTGGCTTCGCGGATCGACGCTGCATTCGTCTATGGATCCGTCGCCAGGCGCGAGGATACGGCGACGAGCGACGTCGACCTGATGGTCATCGCGGACAAGCTTTCGTATGGTGAACTGCTGGAGGCGCTGGAACCGCTGGCCGAGACGCTTGGCAGGCGCGTGAATCCGACGGCAATGTCCAGACGGGCGTGGACAAAGCGCGTGAGTGCCCGCAGCGCGTTCGCCACGCGCCTGATGACGCAGCCCAAAATCTGGTTGATCGGGAACGAGGATGCCCTCCGCGCTTGAGAATCTCTGTGGTCCAGGGAGGCCGCTGAAGGCCGAGCCGCCGGACGCAACAGAGATTGCGGGATTGCTGCGTTCGGCGCATGCCCGCCTGAAAGATGCTGCCAGGAAGGATCTCGCCCTGGACAGCCGATTCGATCTTGCCTACGGCGCGGCGCATGCATTGTGCGTGGCTGCGCTTCGCCACTGCGGCTATCGTGCGACGCAGCGGTACATCGTATTCCAGCTGTTGCCGCAAACCCTGGGACTTGGACCGGAAGTGTGGCGCGTACTTTCCCGGTGTCATGACCTGCGAAATCTCTCTGAATACGAGGGTGAGCTGCAGGTAACGGAGGAATTGCTCGAGGAATTGTTGGCCATCTGCGGGAGGCTTGTGGAGAAGACGCCTCAAGCGACGTAACGGCCTTTCGGCGGAACCTGCGCTGGATCTCAAGTTGGCGCTCAAGTTCAGCTTCATGCTCTTCGTGGGCTTCGAGCTGACTATTGCCGCCATGCGGCTCTGGGTGTAGGAGCAACTGCTTCCGGACCTGCATTCAGCTGTCCTGAAGGACAGGAATTCCCAGCCCCGACAGGTATGTGAATGTTCGATCGTAAAGCTGCGGCAACCGGGTGTCGTCGTCATCATCGCCAGGCGGCACGAAGATGACCATCCCCTGCCGAGCGCGCGTCAGCAGCACGCGATAAGCGTTGCGCAGGTATTGCTGGTTCTCGGAATTGTGAATGCGGGTCCAGCGGTCGCCGCGAAAGTCATGATATCCCCAGCCGGCGTCGGTCCGTCGGAAGTCACCGTCCCAGGTGACGCATACCCAGTCGAGCTCGAGTCCCTGGACCTGGAACTCAGTAGCGGCATCTTCGAGGTAGAAGCTGGATCGCGTATCGGTCCGGTCGTTGAGGAACCAGTGCACAGGGTTGACGTTGACGCGGACGTCGATGGCATGAGGTTTGAGGCGTTGAGCCTTGGAGGAAGCAACCAGACCGTACCTCTCAGAGCCGCGAGCACGCGAGCGAACCCATTGCTTCGCTGATTCAAGGCGGCGCCTGGGTGCGTGTCTATCCGGTTCCGTTCCGCCGGCTCGAGGAGGCCGAGCAGTACCACAAGTTTGATTGGCTTGAGTTTGATCTCGTCAAGGCCCGCGCCGACCCGCGACCCGAGTCATGGTCTCCTGTCGATCCGAAGCAGATGATTGGCGAAAGCGGTGCCGCCTGCTTATGCAGACCGCCAACGTCTACACGCGGCTGGATGAATTAATTGCCGCTGCGAAGGCAAATAAGATGTCGCTGGCAGTCTTTCGACCGACCAGGATCAAGGAGTTCAGATGGGAAATGGAAGCCGGCGAATGGGATCCATCAAGGGTGGCCGCGTCAGTGAATTGCAGATTCTCGACTGGGAGATCGGTGCGCTCTACTGGAACTGCTTGCGCGGCAGCGACGGCGAAGAGAAAGCCGCGCTTGTGAAGGTCAAAGCAAAATACGTTGACGAATTTGGTCAACGCGACCTGCATTTCTTTCTTGGCACGACTCAGCAGTTTCACCAGGTCGCGCCAAATCCCCGGGTCATCGTGGGCTTGTTTCCAGTCCCTTACGTACGGCAAGCATCTCTATATTAGAAAGCGGCGGAAACTCGACGGCTCCGGGTTTGACGAGTGCATGTCAAAGATCTAGCTCGCCTGCCGGATCACCCGAGTCACGTTCGAAAAGCTGCATGTACTTGGACTTGAGCGGGTTGTTCATCGTCCGATTGATCCTTTCAGCAAGTTGATGTCATTCGTGACCCGTTTCGACTTTGCCTCCCGCCGTCGAATCGAAGTCCTTGCGAGAGAAAATCACCTTCATATCAATGCACGGTCTGACCGAGAACGCGCCGGAGCTGCTTGCGAATCTCGTCGCGAATGCGTTCGAGATCGCGTACCCAGTACCAGAGTTGGTCGCGCAGATAGTATTCCGTGATACCGCCGGATATGACAAGCGTGTGCGCCATCAGCAGCCGGCCGCTAAACGGCGTTTGCAACCACGCAGTGAAACGGGGTTGGCTCATTGTGCGGTAGCCGCAGCGGCCGTGCTCTTCGATTGCCTCGGCGTCGTAGCCATGCTTATGCAGCAACCGGCCGAACTCGACGTGACCAATCGACGGATAGACGAGCGTCCGGATGGGCCCAGAGAGAGCGTCTTGCTGTTCCATAACTTCTGCCTGCGGCGCAACGTGGGAGGGTTTTTGGAGGGGAAGCGGCGGTATCTGGAGTATCACCGCGGGTTGGTGTTTCTGGAGGCGAGGGTCTGTCATCTTTCGGCGTAATGGAGCCAATGGGTTTTCGGCATATAGGAGCCAGTCGATTTTCGGCATAAAGGAGCCAGTGCCGGGCTGAGCGCGGGCATCTCGAACACGCGGCTGCCGTTACCCTCGGATCTTTTCGGTCCAGGGGGTGAGCGGTGGGTCGCCGGAGATTCGAGATGCATCACTATCGACAGGTCCTGGTGCGGCTGCGCCAGGGGGACAGCGACCGGGATATTGGCCGCAGCCGGCTGATGGGCCGGCCCAAGGT
>JBAQWM010000248.1:0-3904 GCA_049298915.1 Steroidobacteraceae bacterium
CCTTGTCGCTGCGGGCATAGGAAACGAATACATCCGCCATGTTCGCAGACCGCTCCAGCGCACAGGTCGCAACCGAATGGCCCTAAGGTCCCAGCATAACGCAGCGGCAGATTGCGCTGATGGGGCACCCCGGTAAACAGGCTGACGCAGTCCAAGTTGCGGAAATTGGACTGCAACTGAGAATCCGCGCGTCGATCGTTCAATTCGCGGTTTGAATGTACCAGCTCGCTCACAGCAGACCGTCGTCAAGCTCCTCCAGGGTCATCTTGCCGAGCTCGATTTCGAATGCAGGCGGCGTCCGTTCCGCGACGAATGTGGCGAGCGCCGCGACGCGGACAGCAAAGAACAGGGATCGACAAGATCCCTTCCGGCCTCCGGGCCTCGCCCCATTATGTCGCACCTGACAGTCCGCATTCCGGGATCGGCGGCCCAATTGCGGCTGTCACCGACCGACATTCCCGACTTTGCGGCGTTCGTCACATTGGCCTGCGCCGGGGCCTGCCAGCATCGATTTGTCAGCTATTGCTTGCACCGCGGCAAGCTGCGGAATCGAGGCCGCGTTGCCACGCATTTCCGACTGTGGCCCTGGCGAGCCATGAGGACCGCAAGATGGCGCTAGTGATTGTTTCAGCCAGCAGCCTGGCCAGCTCCAGGTCGCGTACTTTGACGATGCCTGCACTCGCGATCGCGGCGGGTGCGCTCGTGCTGATCGGCCTGCTCGGTGGCTTCGCCCTCGGTTTCCTGCTCAATGGCGCCGTGCGCGTGGACGACGGCTGGGCGCGCGTCATTGCGAATCTCGATCCGGCGCAGCCCGGGAGCCAGGCACTCATACATGAGATTGGAAGCCTGTCCGGCCGTCTGATTCGGCTCGAGGCCGCGGCTGACCGCCTGGCCGCACGCATCGGCGCGACACGGCCAAAGATTGCAGACGCCGCGGATTCCCCGCCGGACGTCGCCGGACTGCCTGCGGGCGGACCGCTGCTCGAGCCGCGACTGGGCGCTGGTTCAGGCACCGGAGAATCGCTTCCCGGGTTCGATCGAAACCTCGACTACTCCGAAGCGATTCTCGACAAGGTCGCCTCGATGGTCGCATGGCGGGATCTCGACCAGATGACGTTTCCCAGTCGGGCACCGATTCCCGGCGTCGCGGCTTCGTCCGGGTTCGGGCGCCGGATCGATCCGTTCACCCGGCGACCCGCCCAGCACGCCGGCGTCGACTACACCGCGCCGTACGGTACGTACGTTCGCGCGAGCGCCGGCGGTCGTGTTCGCCGCGCCGGTCCGTATGGTGCATTCGGCAGGACCGTCGAGATCGACCACGGTGATGGTCTCGTCACTCGCTACGGTCACACATCCCGGATCCTGGTGCGGGTCGGCGACATCGTGCTGCCCGGCCAGCCCATTGCAATGGTCGGCTCAACTGGCCGCTCGACCGGCCCGCATCTCCACTTCGAGATCTTGCGCGACGGGACGCAGGTGCAACCGGGACTGTATCTCGCGAGCGACGAATTCTGACGACCGTCAGCTGAGGACAGTCGCATCGACACAATCTGGCTCACCAGCGCGAAATTCCAACCCACTGCGCCACCGCGGGACAGGCGGCGGTGGCGGATTGCTGCGGGCTTGGCATTGCTGCTGTTCGTCGCGGGAGGCTACGGCTTCGCGGGCGACTTGTTTGTAAGGGCACAGCATTACGCTGCATTGCGCGAGGAAAGGAATCTGCTCGCTGCCGAAGTCGAACGGTTGAAGATGAAGCTGGCCGTGGAAAGTGCAACGCGCCTCGAACTCGAGCAGCAGGCGGTGGAGCTGAATGCAAAAGTCGCAGAGCTCAATGGACAGGTGAAATTCCTGATGGCCCGCAGGCCACCCGACAAGATCGTCGAGTAGACAGACAAACGACACCCGAGGACGGATCCATGTTCCGAAAGAAAAACACCATGGCCATCGACGCCAGCCGGCTGGCGGGCCTCCTGGCTCACGACACCAGCGTCCGGGGCGACGTGATATTTGCCGGCGGGTTGCGGATCGACGGCCGGGTCGATGGCAATGTCCTGTGCAAGCCGGACGATCGTGGCCTCCTGGTCCTGAGCGAAAAGGGCGTGATCGTCGGTACGGTCAAGGTCCACGATGCGGTGATCAACGGTCGCATCGAAGGCAATCTTGAGGTCGATCATTTCCTCGAACTGCAGGCCGGCGCGCGCGTTGTCGGCAACATCAGCTACCGCACGCTCAAACTGGATTGCGGGGCCACCGTCGACGGCCAACTAGCAAGGATGGGCGACGAGCCGGCGGCCGCGGGAGCCCGCGCGGACATCGAGTCCAAGGTCCTCTCGTTCGCCAAGACGCCATGACACGAATGCCGTTCAGCGGGTCGTCCATTTGAGCTGGAACTCGAGTTCCTGAGTGCCGCCTTCGCGCTCGTACTCGACACTTGCCACTGCCTTGGCCGGGACGCGCAAGGCCTCGCCGGCGACGTGGATCTTCTTGCGGGTGCGGGCATTGCGGGATCGGACTTTCACGGGCGTCTCCACCAATTCCTGCGACGACTACGAAGATCCGGATTGTGCAGGCCCGGATGCCAGGGCCGTTGCCAGTTCACGGCGCGTCAATGTCACGATGACCGGCGACAATGCGATCAGCGCAATCAGGTTCGGCACCGCCATCAGCGCATTGAGTGTATCCGCGAGCTGCCATGCGAAATCCAGTTGCGTCACCGCGCCTGCGAAAACCGCGCCGCACCAGATGATGCGATACGGCATGATGGCTCGTGAGCCGACGAGGAATTGCCAGCAGCGTTCGCCGTAATAGGCCCAGCCGAATATCGTCGTGAACGCGAAGACCGTGATCGACGCCGCAATGATTGCTCCGCCCCAACCCGGCATTGCCGACTCAAATGCCATCTGGGTCAGCACCGCGCCGGTCTCGCCGCTCTGCCAGGCGCCGGACACGACGATTGCCAGTGCAGTCATGGAACAGACGACGATCGTGTCGATAAATGTGCCCATCATTCCGATCAGGCCGCTCCTGACCGGACTCGAGCTCTGGCCGGCAGCCTGTGCGATGCCGGCGCTGCCGAGACCAGCTTCATTGGAAAAAATGCCGCGCGCGATGCCGAAGCGCATCGCGGCCATCACCGCCGCGCCGGCGAAACCGCCGGTCGCGGCCACCGGCGAGAATGCGCTTTCGACGATCAGCAGGAACGCCGCCGGAACCGCGCCTGCATGCGTGATCAGCACGATCATCGCCGCCGCGACGTAGGCGACGATCATGAATGGCACGAGCGAGTTTGCGACCGCCGCAATGCGACGGATTCCGCCCAGTACGACTGCCGACGTCAATACCAGCAGCGTGACGCCGATCGGCAAGGCGTCGATGCCGAAGGTGTTGGCGAGCGCACTGGCGATGGTGTTCGACTGGACCATGTTGCCGATGCCAAAGCCGGCAAGTCCGCCGAACAGCGCGAATGCCGTGCCCAGCCATGCCCAGCGCCGGCCCAGTCCGTTCTTGATCGCGTACATCGGGCCGCCGACCGAGTGGCCCGCTTCGTCCCGCTCCCGAAAGTGCACGGCGAGCACGATCTCGGCGTACTTGGTCGCCATGCCGACGAGCGCGGTCATCCACATCCAGAAAACGGCGCCTGGGCCGCCGAGCGCGATAGCGGTCGCGACACCGGCGATGTTGCCGACGCCAACCGTCGCCGACAGGCAGGTCATCAGAGCGGCGAACGGCGATACTTCGCCCGCGGCGCCGGCATCGCCGGTGCGGCCGCGCCACATCAGCCGGAATCCGGCGCCGATCCTGCGGACCGGCATCATACCCAGACGCAGTTGCAGGAACAGGCCAGTGCCCAGGATCAGCGCAAGCATCACCGGGCCCCACACGACACCGTTGATCTGACCCATCC
>JBAQWM010000249.1:0-18229 GCA_049298915.1 Steroidobacteraceae bacterium
CTGCGATGGATCCTGCGCGGGGCCCACCAGTCTCCTCTCCACCACCGCGGTCGAGACTGCACTCGCCCGCGCGATCGCCGAGGCTGAGGCCTGGGGTGCAAACGCCACCATCGCGATCGTGGACCGGGTCGGCAATGTGCTCGCGGTATTCCGGATGAGCGGCGCCGCCACGAGCGTCACGATCAAGTCGAATGGCGCGAGCGGTGGACTCGAAGCCGTGAGCATCATTCCCGACACGATGGCCGCGATTGCGAAGGCGATCACTGCCGCGTTCCTGTCGAGCGAAGGCAATGCCTTTGGCACGCGCACGGCGAGCCAGATCGTGCAGGATCACTTCAATCCGGGTGAGTCCCTGGCGCCGGCAGGCCCCTTGTTCGGCGTGCAATTCAGCCAGCTGCCCTGCTCCGATCTGTCGGGCCGTTTCGCCGGCGGCGCAGCCGATGCGGGTCCCAAGCGCTCACCGCTCGGCCTCGCGGCCGACGCCGGCGGGCTACCGCTCTATCTTGCGGGTACACCGGTCGGCGGAATCGGTGTCATCGCCGATGGCGCCTACGGCCTGGACGCCGACCCGCTCGACATCGACGCCGACCTCGATGAATCCATCGCGCTAGCCGGAAGTTTCGGCCTCGCCGCACCCGAGGATCGGCGCGCGGAACGGATCACGGTGGACGGCAAGTCCTTGCGCCTGAGCGACGCCACATTCGCCGGGCTGCGCTCGGATCCGGCTTCCGCTCCGTCATTTGCCTCATTGAATGGCGTCGCGGGCTCGCTGCTGACCGTGCCTGGATACTCGGCCGCGGCAGTCATGGCAGGCACGGCCTTCGGACAAGCGCCCTCCGGCATACGCCCCGACGCGCTCGACTATCCGGGGCTGGACGCCTTCGTGCTGGTGGACGGCGCGGACGGCGAAAGATTCCGGCCCCGACCCGGCACGGAAGCGAGCGACGCATTGACGGCATCCGAGGTGCGCACGCTGATTGCCGAGGCGCTCCGACTCGCGCGACGCGTCCGTTCCCAGATTCGCCGGCCGGCGGGTAGTGCCGCGCGCGTGACGATATCGGTCGTCGACAGCAACGGTGTCGTGCTCGCCATCGCGCGCAGCCGCGACGCACCGGTATTCGGCATCGACGTCGCCCTGCAGAAAGCGCGTACCGCCGCGTTCCTGAGCTCACCAGCGGCGGCCGCGGCCCTGGCAGGCCTGCCGCCGGCTGTGTATCTGGATGGCGGTCTCATCGTGCTCCGCAGCGAAACGATCGCGCAGTATGTCGCCGACCTGCGCGCTTTCATCGGCGTTCCGGCAGCACTTGCCGACGGTTCCATCGCGTTCAGTACGCGCGGAACCGGCAATCTCGCGCGGCCCTTCTATCCGGACGGTGTCGACTCGGCTCCGCACGGACCATTCAGCAAGCCGGCGGGCGAATGGACGCCATTCTCGACCGGCCTGCAGCTCGATCTCGTCTACAACGCGCTGATCAACCATGTCGCCTTCGTGCTGGGCATGGCCCCGGACGTGCCGGCCAACTGCAGCGGCGTCGGCGGTTTTGATGCCGGCTTTGCCGTCGCGGGCAGCCTGCCTGCCATCGCCAGCGGGCTGCAGATATTTCCGGGTGGCGTGCCGATATATCGCGGCGCCCAGCTGGTGGGCGGCATCGGCGTATCCGGAGACGGCGTGGACCAGGACGACCTGATCGCCTTCCTGGGCCTGCATGAGGCGGGCCTGGCGCTCGCCGGGGGCATCGGCAATGCGCCGCCGGTGCTTCGCACCGACATGCTGGCGCCGGCCGGCACCCGCCTGCGTTTCGTCAATTGTCCGCAGGCGCCATACCTTGATTCCAGCGCGGTGGGTGTCTGTGAAGGCAAGTGATGTCATTGCCTGCGCGGTCGCTGCCGCCTGCGCGGTGGCCTGCAGCCGCGCTGCTGCGGAAGATTCGCCGCAGTCGCCGCAGGAGCCGGCTGGCCAGCCATGTCCGGCTGAGCTGCCGGTGGAATCCCACCGGCGTAGCGCATCCGTGCCCGTGCTGCGTTTCGAGCTCACTCCATGCGACCCCGGCAGGCTGCCGGCAGCGGATCCGAACCAGCTCGCCGCGTTCCCCGATCTGCCGGATCGCTGGCGCATCGTGAATCTGCTTGGCTACCCCGAAAATCTGCGCGATCCCTACCACGGCAACAACTGGCTGAAGGGGGACCGGCCGGCATTCGGCCAGGACTGGTTCCTGAGCCTGACGGCCGTCAGTGACAGCCTGATCGAGCCGCGCCGCTTTCCGCTGCCGGTCGCAGGCCCCGCGGGCACGGGACCCGGCAGCCTCGATACGATCGGCGACGGCGAACAGTTCCTGTTCGCCGAGAATCTGATCGTGGAAGCGGTGCTGTACCGCGGCGACACCGTATTCCGCCCCCCGGACTGGGAATTCCGGTTCACGCCGGTTTTCAACCTCAATCACGCCGTCGTGAACGAACGCGGCGTGCTGAAAGCCAATGCGGACTTCGGCACGTCGCGCACCGAAGGCGTGATCGGCGTACAGGCGCTGTTCGTGGACCGGCACCTACGCAATGTCTCCGATCGTTACGACTTCGACAGCCTGCGCGTCGGGATCCAGCCATTCACGGCCGATTTCCGCGGTTTCCTGTTCCAGGACAGCCCGTTCGGGATCCGGCTGTTCGGAACGCGCGACAATAATCGCTGGCAATACAATCTGGCCTGGTTCCGCCGGCTCGAGAAAGACACCAACAGCGGGCTCAACAATCTCGTGGAACTCGGCGCCGATGCATTCCGCGACGACGACCTGTTTGCCGCCAATCTCTACCGCCAGGATTTTCCGTGGCTCGGCTACACCTCCCAGCTGGTCGTCGTGCACAACCGCAATCGCGAGGGGGCGGACATCCGCTACGATGACAATGGATTCATACAGCGCCCTTCCTCCCTGGGGCTCGAGCGCGCCCGCGATTACGACGTCACCTATCTTGGCTACAATGGCGACGGCCACATCGGCCGCTGGAACCTGACAGTGTCCGCCTACGCGGCGCTGGGCCAGGAAGATCGCGGCACATTCGTCGAGCGGCCGGGCGATATCCGTGCGTGGTTCGCGGCCGCGGAGGGTTCGCGCGATTTCGACTGGATCCGGGCGCGAGCCACATTCGTCTACGCCTCCGGCGACGACGATCCATTGGACGACGTTGCCGGCGGCTATGACGCCATCTTCGAGAATCCACTGCTCGCCGGTGCCGACACCAGCTTCTGGATCCGCCAGCCCGTCCCGCTGATCGGCGGCGGTCGTGTCACGCTCTCAGGCCGCAATGGCCTGCTGAATTCGCTGCGATCGTCGAAGGAATTCGGGCAGTCGAATTTCACGAATCCCGGGCTCGTGCTGGCCGGGCTCGGAGCCGATATGGACCTGCTGCCGACGCTGCGCGCGAGCGTCAATCTCAATGGGCTCTGGTTCGTCGACCCGGCTGCGCTCGAGCTTGCACGCAGCCAGGCCGATATCGGGCGCGAGATCGGACTCGACCTGTCGTTCGCCCTGACCTGGCGGCCGCTCGCCAGCCAGAATGTGATCCTGCGCCTGTCGGCAGCCGCACTGATTCCCGGCAGCGGCTTCAAGGCCCTGTACGGAAGCGAGATTCCCTATTCCGTGCTCGGAAATGTCGTGCTGGCCTACTGACCATGAAAGATCTTGTCGCCGTGGTTATTGTCGCCGCCGGAATCGCCGTCGCCACCTGCAACGCGCGTGCCAGCGGCGATCACGGAAATGCGATTGCACGGAATTACGTGACTGCGCCGGCCGCCCCATTCGCGCAGGCGCCGGGCGAGGCGCTTGCGAAGAGCGCCGGTTGCGTCGATTGCCATGAACGGACGGACCTTCCGACGATGCATGCGAGCCCCGCGGTCGTGCTCGGCTGCACGGATTGTCACGGCGGGGACGCGTCGGTGCGCCGGGATGTCGCCGTGTCCTCGGGCTCGGCGGCATATGCCCTGGTGCGCGACCGTGCCCACGTGCTGCCGCGCTTCCCGGACGAATGGCGGTATCCTGCGAGTGCGAACCCCGAGCGCAGCTACACACTCCTCAATCGCGAGGCCCCTGAGTTCATCCGCTTCGTGAATCCTTCGGACTACCGCGTCGTCCGCGAAGCCTGCGGCGCCTGTCACCTGAAGACGATCCTGGCCGCCGAGCGCAGCCTGATGTCCACCAACGCGATGTTCTGGGGCGGTGCCGCATATAACAACGGTCTGCTCCCATTCAAGAACTACATGCTCGGCGAGGCCTACACGCGCGATGGCCGCGCCGCGATACTGGAAGGACCGCCCGCGAGTGCCGAGCAACAGGCGGCCCACGGAATCCTGCCCCGCCTCTACCCCTTGCCGAAATGGCAGAATCTGGAACCGGCGGACGTATTCCGGGTATTCGAGGACGGCGGCCGCAATCTGTCGAATCTGTTTCCGGAAACCGGCCTGCCGAATGTCAGCGGCCTGATCCAGCGACTCGAGGAGCCAGGACGACCGGACATCCGCCAGTCGAACCGCGGCCCCGGCACCGGCGCGCGCATCGCCGTCCCGGTGCTCAACATGCACAAGACGCGGCTGAACGACCCGCTGGCCTGGTTTCTCGGCACCAATGACCAGCCCGGCGACTACCGCTCGTCGGGCTGCAGTGCCTGCCACGTGATCTACGCGAATGACCGCGATCCCCGGCATTCCGGGCCCTATGCGCGGTTCGGGCATGGCGGCGCGACCGCGACCAGCGATCCGACCATAGCGCGCGGCCAGCCCGGCCACCCGCTCAAACATGGATTCTCGCGCGCGATTCCGACCAGCCAGTGCATGGTCTGTCACATGCACCAGCCCAACATGTTCCTGAACACCTTCCTCGGCTACACGATGTGGGACTACGAATCCGATGCTCCGGCGATGTGGCCGAAGACCGAGCGCCGGCCGGGCGACGAGGAAATGCGCCGCGCACTCGACCGCAACCCGGAGGGCGCGGTCGTGCGTGGCCTGTGGTCCGATCCGGAGTTCCTGGCGCGAGTGTCGGAGCTGAACCCGACGCTGAAGGACACCCAGTTCGCCGACTACCATGGCCATGGCTGGAATTTCCGCGCCGTATTCAAGCGCGACCGCAGGGGAAATCTTCTGGATGCGGAGGGACGCATCGTTGCCGATGACGATCCGGGGAAATTCGGCAAGGCCGTGCAACTGTCTTCCATCCACATGGACGCCGGCATGCACTGCGTGGACTGCCACTTTGCGCAGGATGCGCATGGCAATGGTCATCTCTATGGCGAGGTTGCGCAGGCGGTGGAGATCGACTGCAAGGACTGCCACGGCACCGCGACCGCTTATCCTACGCTGCGCACTTCCGGTCCCGCAGCCGACCCGAATGGCAGCGATCTTTCGCTGCTGCGGAATCCCGACGGGCGCCGCCGTTTCGAATGGCGGGAAGGTCGTTTGTACCAGCGCTCGGTGCTCGACCCCGGGCTCGAATGGGAGGTTTCGCTCGTCCGGGACAGCGTGACTTCGGGTCATCCGCATTACAACGCCAGGGCCGCGCGCGCCAAGCTGATGTCGCGCGACCCGCGCGGCCAGGCCTGGGGACCGGGCGTGCCCGCGTCCGGACTGGCCCACAGCGATGACAAAATGGAATGTTATGCATGCCACACGTCCTGGACCACCGCCTGCGGCGGCTGTCACCTGCCGATCGAGGCCAACTGGAAAACGGAGTCGCATCACTATGAGGGCGGCGTCGCGCGCAACTGGGCGAGCTACAACCCGCAGGTCGCGCGCGACGATTTCTTCATGCTGGGGCTGCGCGGCCCGACCGATGGAGGCAAGATCGCGCCGGTGCGCTCCTCTTCCGCGCTGGTGCTGTCCTCGACCAATGCGAATCGCGAGCGGATCTATGTGCAGCAGGCGCCGATTTCCGCATCCGGCTTCAGTTCCCAGGCGATGAATCCGCATTACCCTCATACGGAACGCAAGACCGAGACCCGGGTCTGCACCGACTGCCATCTCTCTGCGGCTGGCGACAACAACGCCGTCCTCGCGCAGACGCTCGGTCATGGTACGCAGTTCATGAATCTGCTGGGCTTCAATGCCTGGGTCGGCACCGAGGGCGAAGTCGTCGCAGTACAGGTCACCGAGTGGGACGAACCGCAGGCGGTGATCGGAAGCTATCTGCATCGCTACGCCTACCCTGCCCGCGGCGCGAGTCATCTTGATCGCGGGCTGACGCTGACGACCGCGCACCGGCATCAATCGGATGTCGCGCGCTGCCTGCAGCTGCGGGGTGAATATCTCTTTGTCGCGGAAGGCGCACAGGGACTGGTGGTCTACGACGCAGCGGGCATCGCGAACAAGGGCATGAGCCAGCCGCTCATCACGGCGCCATTTTCTCCGCTCGGGCATGACACCAGGGTACGGTCCCGGAATGCCACCTGCGTGGCATTGCCAACGACGCAGCCGATACATCCGGCGCGCAACACCGGCCAGCTGATGCGCGTGGACAATCTGGAGCAGGCATTCAAGCCGATTTATGACTATGCGCTCGTGACGGATGCCGAAGAAGGGTTGATCCTGGTCGATGTCAACACGCTGGCCGACGGGAATTTCCGCAATAACCGGCTGCGCCGCGCGCTTGCCTGGGACGGCGCCGGGCGTCTCAAGGGCGCGCGGCATGTGACGATTGGCGGGAGTTACGCCTATGTCATCGCGGATGCCGGTCTCGTCATCGTGGACCTGCAGCAGCCTCTGAAGCCGGTCATCGTGGCCAGCCTGCCGCTCCATGACGGCCGCGCATCCGCGCTTCAGTTCCGCTATCTGTTCGTGACCGACGCCGATGGTCTCAAGGTCGTCGATGTCACCCGCCCGGGGCAGGCGCGGCTGTTGCCGGAATCCAGCCTGCCCCTCGGTGCTACGCAGGGTATCTTCGTGGCGCGCACCTACGCCTACGTCGCGAACGGACCACAGGGTCTTGCGATCGTGGACATCGGCCAGCCGGAACGCCCGCGACTGCTGCAGCAATTCACGGCCGACGGCGAAATCACCGATGCGCGGGACGTCGTCGTTGCTTCCACGAATGCATCGCTGTTTGCATATGTCGCGGACGGCAGCGGCGGCCTGAAGGTGCTGCAGCTGACTGCACCCGACACGCAGCCGAATTTCTATGGCTTCAGCCCGGAGCCCAGACCCCGACTCATCGCGCGCTTCGCGACGCACCGCCCCGCGCTCAGCCTGTCGCGGCCACTCGAGCGCGACCGGGCCGTCGATGAAACCGGCGGACAGGTCGCCGTGTTCGGACGGCGGGGCGCGCGGCCGTTCAACGATGCCGAGATGCGCCGTATGTACCTGGACCAGAATGGCGAGCCCTGGCATGTGCAGGACTGAAGTGTCGGGAACTCTGGCCCGGATCGCATTGATGATGCTGGCGGGAGCGACCGCCTCGGCGGCGGACCCGCCGGCCCAGCACCTGGGAGTTGCCTCCTGCGCGTCCAGCGTCTGCCATGGCTCGGCCAGCCCGCTGCCGGTGACTGCCGTACTGCAGAACGAGTACGTCACCTGGTCGCACTTCGATGCGCATTCGGGCGCCTATCGCAGCCTGCTGAGCGAAGAATCGGCTGCCATTGCCGCGCGTCTCGGAATCGGCCCGGCCGTGCGCGAGCCCGTGTGCCTTGCCTGTCACGCCGAATACGTGGATCCGGCGTCACGCGGGCCGCGCTTCCAGCTCGAGGACGGTGTCGGTTGCGAAGCCTGTCACGGCGCTGCGCTCAACTGGATCGCGAGTCACGACGACCGGGCTGCCGGCACTCATGCTGAAAGCCTCGGTCTTGGTCTAGCGGCTCTCGAAAGAGCCACAGAGCGTGCGGCAATCTGCGCGGCCTGCCATGTGGGTTCCGCCGACCGGCTCGCGAGCCATGCAATGATGGCGGCAGGTCACCCACGGCTGACGTTTGAACTCGACACCTATTCCGAACTCTGGCGCACCAGCGGGGGTCGCGAGCACTACCGGGCCGACGATGACTACCGGCAGCGCAAGAGGCGTTCCGGCAGTGTCGCGACCTGGCTCGCGGGACTGCTCGAGAGCGCGAGGCGGACACTCGAACTGGCCAGCAGTGCAGGGCTGTCAGGGGGCATGCTGCCGGAGTTCTCGCTCTTCAACTGCTATTCCTGCCACCGCTCCATGCGCCTGCGGCGTTTCCGCGAGTTGCCTGGCGTCGCGCCGGGCAGCCTCAGGGTCAATGACAGCGCGCTCGTGATGCTGGCCGTGGCGCTGGACGCGCTCGATGCGCAGCGCGCAGCGCAATTGCGCGCCTCCATGGCCGGGCTGCAACGCGCCACATCGCAAGGCATGCCGGCACTGCGCGAAGCGGGCGCTGCACTGCTCGAGGAGTTGGCGCCACTGCAGATCGAGCTCGCGGCCCGCGACTTCGGCCCGCGGGAGCGCAGCGCCCTGCTGGGCTCAGTGCTCGCCGCCGCCGAGCGCGGGGAGTATCCGGACTATGCCGCCGCCGAACAGGCGGCCATGGCCGTGACGATGCTGCTCGCGGAATCCGGTCGCGCCGACCATGCCGATCCCGAGATCGAGGCGCTGTTCGCGGACCTGAGGGACGATGAGCAATTCGATGCCGGGCGTTTTGGCAGGATACTCGCCCGGATCCGGCAATCCGGCTCGCACTGAGGCTATACTTCGGAACTGTCGGGTGTCGCGGCCGTCTATCGGACGCAGACCAGCTAACGGACCACTGGACCCCAACTCATGCCACTTGCACGACGGACCGCCTACCGGGCGGTATCCACGACCTGCGCACTACTGGCCGCAATCCTGGGTTCGGCCTGCGGCGGCAGCCCGCCCCACGCGGCGCCGGCGAATCCCGTTGCAGAGGCTGCAGACGGCCGGGTTGAACTCAGCTGGAATGCTGTGACCGGGGCCAGGAACTACGTCATCCTGTGGTCCGACGGTACGGATCCCTCTGCCGGTTTATCTAATGAAATCAAAGATATAACGACGACAACCTATTCCCATACGGGGCTGGTGAATTTCCGCAGCTACAGTTACCGGATCGCTGCCGAGACCGGTGGCGGGCGTGGCCCCGAGAGCATCCTGGTCCGCGCCGAACCAGGCCCGGTGCCTGGACCAGTCGAATGGGCGACGGTCGTATCGGGCGACCCTGGCCACACCATTCACTTCGCGACCGCCGACAGGGCGACGGAGTATCGAGTGTATTTCTCGACTTCGTCCGGTGCTCTGCTTGGTCGCCGGCCGCTGGCGCCGTTCGAGCCGGTCCCTCCCGAGCCGCCACTGGTTGCTTCCCCGCACTTGCGGGCCACGGTTCCGGTCAACACGCCGCTGCTCTACCGCGTGATCGGCATGAATGGCACCCGGATCGGCATTGACGGCCCGGTGGTAATGACCGCTGCCCACGCTGTCTCGTCCTTCGACTTGACCCGCCTGGGTCTGGCCTTCGGCGATCCCAACGCCGACGGTTGCCTTGACATGATCAATGCCGGCGGCGGCATCGCCGGCACGGCCTGCACGGGCACATTCAATGCCCGCGTATTGCCGGAAGCAGGCCTGTCCGACCTGGTCGCAGCCGGACGGACCCACGGCGATTCGCGCTTTGCGGATTTCACCGGCGACGGCCGCGATGACATTTTCAGCAGCACGTTCTCGCCGGCGAGCGATACCGCCTCCCGCGCTGTCTTCAGCGTCAACCAGGGCACCGGAAATTACCAGACGGATGCAGGTGTCACGGCACTCGGCATCGGCGGATTCGGCGGCACGCTGCTGGCCGCCGATTTCGACAATGACGGCGATGTCGACCTGTTCGCGCCACACGATCATATGCGCGGCGATGGCGCACGGAACTGGCTGTTGATCAACAATGGCGCCGGAGTATTAACCGTCGCCGCGGCGGATGCCGTTGTGGACACCAACCCGGCGGGTGCGGACTATGTCCCGCGCGGCGGCCAGGCGGTCGATTTCAACGAGGACGGCCGCGTCGACCTGCTGTTCGGCTCGCGGCTCCTGATCAACAATGGCGATGGCACCTTCAGCGACGGCAGCGGCGCTGCCGGAATCCCGGTCCGCGCGGACCAGGGCCTGAAGCTCGCCGATGTGGATCTGGATGGCGATCTCGACCTGGTCCACCACGATGGAGCGGTCACGCGCCTGCATCGCAATTCCGCAGGAGTATTCGGGATCGGGACCGTCATCAATGAAGACACGACGCAGGCCACATTCGGATTCGGCCTGAACGTCTGCGACGTCAATGGCGATGGCTTCGATGACGTGCTGGTTGCGAAAAATGTCACGGCCACCGGAACCGGCGTGCCGAAGCTCCTGATAAACGTCGACGGCGAGTTGATGGCGTCCGCCCTCCCGGACGAACTTGTCGCCGGTAGCGGCGATCTCATCGCCCACAACGACCTGATCGCCTGTGGCGACGTGGACAGCAACGGGATCATCGATATCGTCTCCCGCTGGGGCCAGACCTACCGCCTGCTGCGGGCCGGGCTGACATTGTCGACGCACATCAGGATCCGTGTCCTCGGCTCCGGTAACGAACGCAATCAGCAGGGCCGGATCGTCAGGATCGTGCCACGCTCGGCGCCGAACCGGATCATGACGCGTGTGATCGAATCGGGCTCGGGGCTGCAGTCGCAGAACCAGTACGACCTGCTGGTGGGCGCTCCGTGGCTCGGCACCTACGACGTCTCCGTGCGATTCGCGGATGGCGTCGTGAATGCCACTGCGGAACCGGGCCGTGCGATCACGATTTTCGAGGACGGCCGGGTGGAAGCCGGCCTGCAATAGTCCGGCTCGGCTCTCAGCCGAGCGCAGCCTCGAGATCCCTGATCAGGTCGCCGGTGTCCTCGATACCGACCGACAGGCGGACCAGCGTGTCGCTGATGCCGAGATTTGCGCGAGCCTCCGGCGGCACCGACGCGTGCGTCATGATCGCCGGGTGATCGACCAGGCTCTCGACGCCACCCAGGCTTTCCGCCAGCGTGAACAGCTCGAGCCGCTCCAGGAAGCGCCGCGCCTCGGGCAGCCCGCCCTTCAGGAACAAAGTCACGATGCCGCTGAAGCCGTTTTTCATCTGGCGTACCGCCAGCGCATGCTGCGGATGCGAGGGCAGCCCCGGGTACAGCACCCGCTCCACACGCGCATGTCGCTCGAGCCAGCGCGCAATTTCAAGTGCGCTTTCACTGGACTGACGCATCCTGAGCGGCAGCGTCTTCAGGCCCCGCAGGGCCAGAAAGCTGTCAAACGGACCGGCGACTGCACCCACCGCGTTCTGCAGGAAACCGATCCGTTCTGCGATCGCCGCGTCCGCGACGACGACCACGCCGCCGACCATGTCCGAGTGGCCATTCAGGAACTTGGTCGCCGAATGCATGACGATGTCCGCGCCGAGTTCCAGCGGCCGCTGGATCCAGGGCGTCGCAAATGTGTTGTCGACGACGGTCAGGATTCCGAGCCCGCGGGCGCCCTCCGCGATCGCCGCGATATCGACGAGGCGCAGCATCGGATTGGTCGGGGATTCGATCCAGATCATGCGGGTTCCGGGCCGGATCGCCGCAAGCGCCTGCTTCGTGTCCGACATGTCGGCAAAAGTGAAATCGAGGGCCGCCGAACGCCGGCGCACACGCTCGAACAGTCGGAATGTGCCGCCATAGAGGTCATCCATCGCCAGCACGTGACTGCCGCTCTCCAGCAGGTCCAGCAGCGTGGCGGTTGCCGCCATGCCGGACGCAAATGCGTAGCCCTGCGCGCCGCTCTCGAGGTCCGCGATGCAGCGCTCCCATGCCATGCGGGTGGGATTCTGTGTGCGCGAGTATTCGTAACCCTTGTGCACGCCCGGGCTTTCCTGGGCGTAGGTGGACACTGCATAGATCGGGGGCATGACCGCGCCCGTCGACGGGTCCGGCGACTGGCCCGCGTGGATGGCGCGGGTCGCAAAGCCCATATTCCTGGTGTCCTTGCTCATTGAATGTCTCAGTGGGTGACGGCGGCGCCCATCTGTCGGCGCAGGTAGTTGAGCACGTCGGCGCGCGTGATCAGGCCGTGGAACTGTTCGCCCTCCATCAGGGCCGCGTACGGCTGCACGTCCAGCATCGCGACCAGGTTCCTGAGCGACATGGAGGGCTCCACCACCAGGAAATTCGTATGCATCGCGAGTCGCACTGGTTCGTTGAAGCGCTCCGGGTCGCCATAGGCGAAGCGCATGATGTCCTCCTCGCCGACGAATCCCACCAGCGAATCGCCGCGCATCACGGGAAGCTGGCTGAAACCTGCATTGCGCAGGCGGTTGTGCGCCGTCGCCAGCACGTCATCCGGCCCGACCGTCACGGTCGCGCGTTCGCCGTGCGGGCGGCCGATCAGATCGCGCAGATTGCCGTGTTGCCTGCGCTGGGTGAAGCCCTGGTCTTCCATCCAGAAATCGTTGAACAGCTTGGACAGGTACTTGTTGCCGGTATCGCAGGCGAATGTGACCACGCGCTGCGGCTTCTTCTGCTCGCGGCACCAGCGCAGCGCCGCCGCAACCAGGGTGCCGGTCGAGGCGCCTACCAGCAATCCCTCCTTGCGCAGGATCTCGCGCGCGGTGGCAAAGGATTCGCCGTCCGGAATGCTGAAGGCACGGTGGCACATCGAGAAATCACAGATCTCGGGTATGAAATCCTCGCCGATGCCCTCGACCAGCCAGGAACCGGTCTGGCCGATGCGGCCTTCATTGACATGGCTGGCGAGCACCGAGCCTTCCGGATCCGCCAGCAAGATCTCGACGCCGGGCGCCTGCTTCCTGAAGCAGTTGCTGAGGCCCGCGATCGTGCCGCTCGATCCGACACCGACGACGACGGCGTCCAGACGCCCCTGCATCTGCTCCAGGATTTCCGGCCCGGTCGTCGTCGCGTGCGCCATGGGATTGTCGGGGTTGGCGAACTGATTGATGTAGTACGCGCCCTGCTCGCGCGCGATCCGCGCCCCCAGGTCCTGGTAATACTCCGGATGGCCTTTTTCGACGTCCGAACGCGTCAGGACCACCTCGGCGCCCATCGCCCGCAGGTTGAATATCTTCTCCTGACTCATCTTGTCCGGCAGGACCAGGATGACCCGATAGCCTTTCTGGGCCGCGACCAGCGCAAGCCCGAGACCGGTATTGCCGGCGGTCGCCTCGACGATCGTGCCGCCAGGCTTGATGTCGCCGCGGCGTTCCGCCTCGTTGATCATCGACATTCCGATGCGATCCTTGATGGATCCGGCGGGATTCATCAATTCGAGCTTCAGGTACAACTCGCATGGACCGGTGTCGATCCGCGCGATCTTAAGCATCGGCGTCCTGCCGACCATTTCGAGGACATTGCCGTAGACCATCATGGTTGTGGCTCCGCCCGCAGGCTAATATGAGTTGGATTGTACCGGGAGAACCGAGGTGTGTTGGCGACCCTTGTTGCGGGCCCTGCCGGTCGCCGCTGGCTGCGCCTGGTTCCTCGCGGTGCCGCAGGCCGCCGCGCAGCTGACGAGCGCACGGATCCAGCATGACGCGCGCCTGCAGCTCATTGTCGAAGCCGCACGCGAGCGCTTTCTCGCCGGGCAGCGCTTCGACCGCCTCGACGTCACGGTGCTGCTGGCCATGCCGAATGGTCGCTGGCTGCGCGGCAGCGTCGGCGCAGAGCGTCCATGGTACCCGGCGAGCTGCGTAAAACTGGGATTCGCAGTCGCCGCAGTCCACTGGTGTGCGGCGCAATCGAAGCAACCCGGCTGCCTTGATGCGTCGGTGCGGCCGATGCTGCAGGATTCCGACAATCTCGCGACCGGCGTGCTCGTGGACGCGATCAGCGGCGTGACGAATGGTCCTGCCGAGGGCGCAGACTTCGAGGCGTGGCTGGGACGGCGGCTCTACACCGAGAGACTGTTGCAGGGCCATGGCCTGCTCCGCGGCCAGCGCCTCGTCAACAAGACCTACCCTAGCAATTCCGGGGAAGTGCCGCGGGATCTGGAAGGCCTGGCGCTCGCAAGGCACGGCCGGAATTCCATGACAGCGGACGGCTCGGCGCTCCTGATGCTGGCACTCGTGAGCGGCGAATTCGGCGCGGACGCCGCGGATTATCTTCGTCCGCTGTTGCGTCGTCCCAGGATTTCTCCGAACAGCGCGATGGGCGGAGGATTTCCGGAGGGCACGGTATTCGAGAGCAAGATCGGTTCGGCCCATGACACGCTCGCGGAAATCGCGCACGCGGAGCTGCCGGACGGTCGCAGGATGATCATTGCCGCCTATTCGAATGGACGCGACCCCGAGGGGCCCGATGAACAGGATCCCACGGCGCTCGCCGGATTTGCGGCACTGCTGCTCGAGAATCTCGATGCGGCGCAGGCCCAATGGTGACCGAGACCGCGAGACGGCTGCGCGGCGTGCTGTTCATGATGCTCGCCGTCGGCGTATTCGCCATCATGGACGCCATGATGAAACAGTTGACCGGCAGCTATCCAACCATGCAGGTCGCCTGCCTGCGCGGCGCGAGTTCACTGCCATTCGTCGCGGTGTCATATCTGGTGACCGGCAGGCTGCACATGCTGCGACCCGTGCGCTATGGCCTGCACCTGCTGCGCGCGGCGCTCGCGATCGTGATGCTGTGGGGTTTTCTGTGGGCATTGTCGCGCGCCAGCATGGCCGATACCTATGCGGTTTTCATGAGCGCGCCGCTCCTGGTGGTAGTGGCGGCATCGGTGATGCTCCGCGAAAGGGTGGCCGCTTACGTCTGGTTTGCAATCCTGGCCGGTCTCACGGGCGTCATCGTGATGCTGAAGCCGACCATGTCCGGCATCGCGAGCCTCGCCGGCCTCGCAACCTTTCTCTCAGCCCTTGCATATGCCGTGGTCGTGGTGCTGGTCCGGGTCATGGCCCGCACCGATACCACGGCGTCGATGGTCTTCTGGTACCTGCTCCTGCTGTCGATCGGCGCCGGTGCAATGGCGGCGCCAGGATGGGTGGCAATAGCAGCGGGGGACATGCCCCTGATCGCCGCGGTGGGTCTGACCGGGTGGGCCGGCCAGCATTTCATAACCGAGTCTTTCAGGCTCGCGCCTGCCTCGCTGGTGGCGCCCTACGAGTACACGGCGCTGGTCTGGGCAGTCGGCATCGACTGGGTCGTCTGGCAGACCCTGCCCGGTGCCCGGATGCTCCTGGGCTCGGCCATCGTCGTAGCGGCGGGTCTCTACCTCCTGTTTCGCGATCGGCGCAGAAGCTGACGATTACCCGCAGCCCTCCAGCGCCATGCGTTCAGCTGCCGGCGGCCGCCGCCCGGTCCGCCGCGCGATCCGCCTTCATCTGACGCACGTCAACGGGCCGGATCTCGCTGATCGGGCAGCGATCGCGCCCGACATTCACGTGGTCGAAGGTCGTGATCTGGCTGCCCCTCGAGCTCACATGTATCGATTGCGCGAACTGCAGGTCGCTGCAACCGTCCCAGACCGTCACCAGATAAGCCTCGTTGACGCCGTTCCAGACCACCAGTTGGGTGCGGGACAGGGGTTGCCAGGACTGCAGGCTGAATGATGTGAATCCGCGCACCGGATCGCCCGCATAGTCGAGGTAGGCGATGGCCTCGTCACCCGAGCTGCGCCGGAGCCCGCCGGCACAACCGGCAGCCACCAGCGCCGCCAGAGCGATTGTGAAGAAGTGTTTCATGATCCTCTCCTCAGGGCATTTGACCGGGTGTCCCTGAGGCTGGTTCCACGACCGCCCTGCGGCTTCAGCGCGCGAGGTCCATCAGCAGGCTGCGCCACTGGACCAGCGCCCCGTCCAGAGTCGCAAGCGGTACACGCTCATTCAGGCCGTGGGCGAATTCATCCTTCGGACGCGTGAAAATGCCGGAAACGCCATAGCTCGGCACACCGAGCCTGCGGAAGAACAGGCTGTCCGTCGCACCCGCGGACATGGACGGGAGGATCGGCAGGCCCGGTGCGCGCAGGTCGATCGCCCTGCGCAGCGCCTGCATGACGTCATCGCGCAGCGGCGAGGCGTCGCTCGGCAGCGGATTGCCAAGGGTCGTGAACTGCGCCGTGCGGTCGTCGACGATCTGCACCAGCGTTTGCCTGATACTTTCGATCGAAACGCCCGGAAATACGCGGCAATTGACATTGACCATCGCCTTCTGTGGCAGCGCATTTCGCGCATGCCCGCCCTGCAGCATCGTTGCGACGCAGGTCGTTCCGAGCTGCCCGACGTACTGCGGCTTGGATGACAGGAAGGCGATCGCCTCGGCATCGGTCGGGTCTTCCGCATACCGGCGCATCGCGACGCCGGCATCGCCGGGCGTGAGGGCACCTGCCGCGCGGAAATAGGCGCGCGTCAATTCACTGGTCTGCTTCGGAAAGTCGTGGCCTGCGACACGATCAATCGCACGCGCGAGACGATAGATCGCGTTGTCGGCGCTCGGCCAGCTGCTGTGCCCGCCGGGGTTCGTGAATGTGATCTCGAAATCGACATAGGTCTTCTCAGCGGCCTGCATGCCGTAGACGATGGGCTTGCCGTCGTCGGCGAGCGACGCACCGCCGGCATCGCTGTTCAGCAGCAGTTCGGCGTTTTTCAGCTGCTCGGCGAGGATCGCAGTCGTCGCCTGGGTCGTCTCTTCGTCGCCGGAGAGCGCCAGCACGATGTCGCGCGTCGGCTTGAAGCCTTCGGCCTTCAGCCACAGGAGCGTCGTTACCATCGTCGAGACGCCGAACTTGTTGTCCGAGGAGCCGCGCCCGAAGACGAAGCCATTCTCGACTACCGCGGTGAATGGATCCCGCTGCCAGTCGGTCTTGAGCGCCGGCACGACGTCCATGTGTCCGCCGATGACGATCGGCTTCGCGGCAGGGTCGGTTCCACGGTAGCGCGCGACCAGGAACGCTGTTTCCTCGAATGGCGTGATCGTGATGTCTGCAGGCTTGAAGCCGCCCTCGGTCAGCACGCCGGCGAGATAGGCCGCGTAGGCCGGTACCTGGCCCTGGCCCTCGGACGTCTGATACGAAATTGATTTACTGTGAATCTCGCGCAGGCGCGCCGAGATATCGGCCGGTACGGCCGGAGCGGCGGTATCGGTGGCCGTAGCCGTCATGGCGAGGCACAGGGCGACCGTGCCCACACCGGTCCGGGTGCGGATCGGTTGCATCGGGATTTTTCCTTGTCAGAGCGTGCATGAAGTGTGCCAAGACGGACCCACCGGCTGCAAGCACGGTGTTGCAAGGTGGGTTAAAATATCCGCCATGCAGAAGTATCCGGCCGCATGATCGTCACCGTCCTGCTGACGGCACTGGGCGCGCTCACGGTGGCATTCACCGGGGTCCTGATCCAGACCGCCATCCGGCGCCATGAGCTTCGCCCGACGCTGGAATCGATCGGGCTCGGCGCCATCACCAACTTTTTCGACACGCTGGGCATCGGTTCCTTTGCCACCTCTACCGCGTGGATCAAGCTCCGCAATCTCGTGCCGGACAGCTTCATTCCCGGGACGCTGAATGTCGGGCACGCCCTCCCGACCGTCGCGCAGGCCTACATCTTCATCAAACTGGTCGACGTCGACCCGATACTCCTCGCCGCCTGCATCGCTGCGGCGGTCGCGGGATCGATCATCGGTGCACCGATCGTCGTGCGCCTGCCGGTGCGCGTCGTGCAGGGCGTGGTGGGCATTGCGCTCCTGATCGCGGCTTCACTGTATGCCCTTTCCAACATGGGCATGATGCCGGTCGGCGGTGACGCGCTTGCGCTGGCTGCCGGGCCATTGGCCATCGCCGTGGTCGGACACTTCGTGATGGGCGCGCTGATGACATTCGGCATCGGGCTTTATGCACCCTCGCTGATCCTGCTGTCGCTGCTCGGGCTGAATCCGATCGCGGCGTTCCCGATCATGATGGGCGCCTGCGCATTCCTGATGCCGGTCTGCGGCATGCGTTTTATTCGCGCCGAGCGTATCAACCTGCGTGTCGTCATCGGATTGGCGCTCGGCGGCATACCGCTGGTGCTGGTCGCCGCATTTCTGGTGAAGTCGCTGCCGCTCGAGACCCTGCGCTGGGGCGTCGTAGTCGTCGTGCTGTACGCGGCCATATTGCTGCTGCGCTCGGCGGTGCAACCATCGATGCAACAGGAAGCCGGGGTCAAGCTGGCGCAGTAAGAATTACGGGTCCGGGGGAGTTTCATGGACAGAAGGCATTTCCTGGCGTCATCGGTGGCGGCCGCCGTCGCGGCATCGCTGCCC
>JBAQWM010000250.1:0-2764 GCA_049298915.1 Steroidobacteraceae bacterium
AGCATCACCGCGGCGACATGATTTTCGTCCAGGGCCACTCGAGTCCCGGCCTGTATGCACGCGCCTATCTCGAGGGCCGCCTGAGCGAGGATCAGCTGCGCCACTTCCGCCAGGAAGTCGCCGGTGACGGCCTGTCGTCATACCCGCATCCCTGGCTGATGCCTGATTTCTGGCAGTTCCCGACGGTGTCGATGGGGCTGGGCCCGCTGCAGGCGATCATGCAGGCCCGCTTCATCCGTTATCTCGAGCATCGGGAACTGGTGGAGCAGTCCGACCAGAAAGTCTGGTGTTTTCTGGGCGATGGCGAAATGGACGAGCCGGAATCGATGGGCGCGCTCACGATGCCGGTCCGCGAGAAGCTCGACAATCTGGTGTTCGTCATCAACTGCAACCTGCAGCGCCTCGACGGGCCGGTGCGCGGCAATGGCAAGGTCATCCAGGAACTGGAAGCCGCGTTCCTGGGTGCCGGTTGGAATGTCATCAAGGTCATCTGGGGCTATCGCTGGGACCCGCTGCTCGCGCGGGACACTTCCGGCATGCTGAGAAAGCGCATGGAGGAAGCCGTCGACGGCGAGTACCAGAATTTCAAGGCCAAGGGCGGCGCCTACACCCGCGAGCACTTCTTCGGCAAGTACCCGGAACTGCAGGAGCTCGTCGCGAACATGTCCGACGAAGAGATTTCGCTCCTGAATCGCGGCGGCCACGATTCCCGCAAGGTCTGGAACGCCTACGACGCTGCCGTCGCCCACAAGGGGAGGCCGACGGTCATCCTGGCGAAGACGGTCAAGGGCTATGGCATGGGCAAGGCTGGGGAGGCGATGAATGTCACCCACCAGCAGAAGAAGCTGGACGACGAGGCGCTGAAGGCTTTCCGCGACCGCTTCAACATCCCGGTATCGGACGAGGAAATCGCGCGCCTGCCATTTTTCAGGCCGGCTGAAGCCAGCCCGGAAATGCAGTATCTGCGTGGTCGCCGCAAAGCCCTGGGTGGCAGCCTTCCAGTGCGGCGTGTCACCGCGCCCGCGCTCGCCGTCCCGGCGCTGGCGGCCTTCAAGGCGGTGCTCGACGGCAGCGAGGGCCGCGAAATCTCGACGACCATGGCATTCGTCAGGATCCTGACGCTGCTGCTGAAGGACAAGAACATCGGTTCGCACGTGGTGCCGATCGTTCCTGACGAGGCGCGCACTTTCGGCATGGAAGGCCTGTTCCGGCAGGTCGGCATCTATTCTTCGGTCGGCCAGCTCTACACGCCGCAGGACGCGGACCAACTGATGTATTACCGCGAGGATCGCAAGGGTCAGATCCTCGAGGAGGGCATCAACGAGGCCGGCGCGTTCTGCTCCTGGATGGCGGCCGGCACGGCATATTCCAATCACGGGATCAACATGATCCCGATGTACATCTTTTATTCGATGTTCGGCTTCCAGCGCATCGGCGATTTCGCCTGGGCCGCAGGCGACATGCAGGCGCGCGGCTTCCTGATCGGCGCGACCGCCGGGCGCACGACGCTCGCGGGCGAGGGACTGCAGCACCAGGACGGGCACAGCCACCTGCTGGCCTCCACGATCCCGAACTGCGTCGCCTACGATCCCTGCTACGCCTACGAGCTGGCCGTCATCATGCAGGACGGATTGCGGCGCATGTACGCGGAACAGGAGAGCATTTTCTATTACGTCACCTGCATGAACGAGAATTACGCCCAGCCGCCGATGCCGAAAGGTGTCGAGCAGGGCGTGTTGCGCGGTATGTACCTGCTGCATATCGGCGGTCGCGGCGCCGTCAGGGCGACATTGCTTGGATCCGGCACTATCCTCCGGGAAGCGCTCGCTGCCGCCGGCATCCTGGAATCGGATTTCGGGATTCCCGCTGACGTGTTCAGTGTCACCAGTTTCTCGGAACTGCGGCGCGAAGCGCAGGACGCCGAGCGCAGCGCCATGCTGCATTCGGGTGCGAAGCCACCGGTGCCGTACGTGCGCGAATGCCTGAGCGGTCGCGCCGGCCCATTCATCGCCGCCACCGATTACATGAAGATCGTTGCGGACCAGATCCGCCAGTGGGTGCCGGGCCGTTATGTGACGCTCGGTACCGATGGCTATGGCCGCAGCGACTCGCGCGAGGCGCTGCGCGGATTCTTCGAGGTCGACAGACACTGGATCGTCGTGGCGACATTGAAAGCGCTGGCAGACGATGGCAAGGCCGACATGGCCATCGTGGGCGCGGCGATGAAGAAATTCGGCATCGAGGCCTCAAAGCCCAATCCGCTGGTTTCCTGAGAGCGATGACCAGCCGCATCACCATCAGCGTGCCGGACCTCGGTGATTTCAGGGATGTCGAGGTCATCGACGTGCTGGTCGCCGCCGGCACCGAAATCGCGGTCGAGAGCCCGCTGATCACGCTCGAAACCGACAAGGCGGCCATGGACGTTCCAGCGACCGCGGCCGGCCGCGTCGTCGATGTGCGCGTGAAGAAAGGTGACCGGGTGTCCCAGGGCGATCCGATCCTGGTGCTGGAGCCGGTGGAATCGACCGCCGGCGCGACCAGCAGGCCGAAGCGCGCGGCGAAGGCGGCGCCGGAGCCGGTCGCCGCAAGCTCGCCATTGCCCGCAACGCCTGCTGCAAGCGCGATCGTCGAGGTCCGCGTGCCCGAACTCGGCGAATTCCGCGACGTCGAGGTCATCGAGGTACTGGCGGCTCCGGGCGACGCGGTCGAACTCGAATCGCCCCTGATCACACTCGAAACCGAGAAGGCGACCATGGACGTGCCT
>JBAQWM010000251.1:0-3749 GCA_049298915.1 Steroidobacteraceae bacterium
AGCCTGGCTCGAGATGGCGCGCCGCCGGAATGAATCGAGGCTGAGCGTGGCCGCGCGCCGGCAGCTGTTCGAGCGCCTGCGCGCGGCGAATCCTCGCCCAGCCACCGAACTCTCCTACCGCACGCCATTTCAGCTGCTGGTGTCGGTCATGCTGTCTGCGCAGGCCACTGACCGCAGCGTCAATCAGGCGACCAGCAAGCTGTTCCGCGTTGCAGCGACGCCGCGAGCGATGCTTGCGCTCGGCGAGGACGGTGTCGCCGCATATATCAGGACGATCGGACTCTGGCGCGTCAAGGCGCGCCATGTCATCGCCGCGAGCCGGCAGCTGCTCGAGCGCCACGGCGGCCGTGTGCCACGCGACCGCAGAGGCCTCGAGGCATTGCCCGGCGTCGGGCGCAAGACGGCGAATGTCGTGCTGAACACCGCTTTCGGCGTCCCGACCATTGCTGTGGATACCCACATATTCCGCGTTGCCAATCGCACCGGGCTTGCACCCGGTGGCAATGTCCGCGAGGTGGAGGACCGCCTGATGATTGCCGTGCCGCAGGAGTTCCATGCCGATGCTCATCACTGGCTGATCCTGCACGGCCGCCATGTCTGCAGGGCACGCCGCCCGGACTGCCCCAGCTGCGCAATCGCGGACCTGTGCCTTTACCGCGACAAGACCGCGCCGCCCTGATGTTGCCCCGCGCGGGAAATGCGGGTCGCGCGATCGGAGCACCGGACGCAAGCCTGACCGGCCTGTAACAAGCAGCGAGCGGCGCCGGTCTGTATCCTTGAAATCCAATGCAGCATGCTTACTCAAGGGGCAGGGTTCAGCCAGTCACCGGAGCCGGACTCGGCTTCAGGCGGGCGTTGCTGCCGGAATTGCAGGCCGCGGGCGCGGGCGGCGTAGACTTTTTCGAGATCGCGCCGGAAAACTGGATTCATGCCGGCGGAACGCTCGGTCGCAGCCTGCGCCAATTCACCGAGCGTCATCCATTCGTCGCCCACGGGCTGTCGCTCTCGCTCGGGGGCCCCGCCCCACTCGATGAATCGCTGCTGGACGAGATCCGGGTCTTCCTCGACACGCACGGCATCCGCGCCTACACCGAGCATCTGAGTTATTGCGCCGACGACGGGCATCTCTACGACCTGATGCCGATACCATTCACCGACGAGGCGGTGCACTGGGTCGCCGCGCGAATCCGCCGGGCCCAGGAAGTCCTCGAGCGGCCGATCGCGGTCGAGAACGTCTCCTACTACGCGGCGCCCGGCGCCCGCATGAGCGAACTGGCATTCCTGTGCGCGGTGCTCGACGAAGCCGATTGCGGGCTGCTGCTCGATGTCAACAACATCTACGTCAACGCGATCAACCACGGTTATGATGCGCGCGCGTTCCTGCACGCGCTGCCGGCGGCGCGAGTCTGCTACTTCCACGTCGCCGGGCACTATGTCGAGGCGCCTGACCTGCGAGTCGACACCCATGGCGCGGCCATCTGCAGCGACGTCTGGGCATTGCTCGACGACGCCTATGCCCGTTTTGGTCCGGTTCCGACGCTGCTCGAGCGGGATTTCAATTTCCCGCCGCTCCCGGAACTGGTGGCGGAGGTGGCGGAGATCCGCTCCCGCCAGAGTCGCCACGCGCTGCAACCGGCGGCCGGTGACTGAGTCGTGAAACTCGCCGAGAGCCAGATGGGGTTTGCCGCGCATATCCGCAACCCGGAGCGCGTGCCTCCCCCGGCGGATGTGGAGCCCCGGCGCATGGCCCTGTACCGCGAGCTGTTTTTCGCGAATATCGCCGGCCTGCTGGCCGGCAGCTTTCCCGTCACGCGCCGCGTGCTCGGCTCCGAAGGCTGGAACCGGCTGGTGCGCAGCTTCTATGCATCTCACCGCGCCCACACGCCGTATTTCCTGGAGTTGCCGCGCGAATTCGTCGAATGGCTGCGGCAGCGTCCGCAGTCCGCCGCGGACGAACCGGCGTTCCTGCAGGAGCTCGTGCATTACGAATGGGTGGAGCTCGCACTTGCGATCAGCGAGGAGGAGCCTCCCGCTGCCGGCGTGGCGCTGAACGGCGACGAGCTTGAGCGCGCGCTCGCAGTGTCGCCACTCGCCTGGCCGCTGGCCTATCGCTGGCCGGTGCAGCGCCTGGGGCCGGACTACCGGCCCGCCGAACCGCCGGCGGAGCCGACCTTTCTGGTCGTCTATCGCGACCAGGCGGATACCGTGCAATTCCTCGAGATCGGCGCGCAGACCGCGGCGTTCCTCGATGCACTCGAGCAGTCCCCCGGGCTCTCGGCCCGCCAGGCGCTCGAGCGGGCCGGGGCCGATGCCACGGCGGCCGCCCGCGAGGCCATTGCCGACCTGTCCCGGCGCGGGGTGGTCATTCCATTCACTGCCTGAATGCGGAGATGCACATGTCAGCCCTGGTTAACTTCACTATGACCGTCATCCGCGGCCTCGATCGGCTGGGGAGCTGGTTCCCGCAGTTGTTCCTGCGCGCCCTGGTCGGCTGGGAATTCTTCGAGGCGGGCCTGGAGAAATTCCGCGGCGAGAACTGGTTTGCGGATATCGCCGACCAGTTCCCGTTTCCGTTCGGCCTGCTGCCGGCTGCTGCGAGCTGGTTCCTCGCGACCTGGATCGAACTGCTGGGCGGCATCTGCATCTGGCTCGGTCTTGCGACCAGATTCTGGGCCCTCGGTCTCTTCATCCTGACCATCGTCGCAATCTCCGCCGTGCACTGGCCCGCCGACTGGAGCACGCTGGCCGAACTCTGGAAGGGCTATGCGATCACCGACCGCGGCCACGGCAACTTCAAGCTGCCGCTGATCCTCATGGTCATGCTGCTGCCGCTCATGATTGCCGGACCGGGCCGCGCCAGCATCGACCAGCTGATCCGCCGCCGTTTCGGGGGCGAGGCCTGAGTCAGTTTTTCCTGGGCATGTAGAGATCGGTCAGGCTGCCGTCGAATGCTTCGGCGGCAAACGCGACCGTCTCGGACAGCGTCGGGTGCGGGTGGATCGTGAGGCCGATGTCGGCGGCATCCGCACCCATTTCTATCGCGAGCGCCACCTCCGAGATCAGGTCGCCGGCATTGCTCCCGACGATGCCGCCGCCGACGATGCGGCGCGTGCCCTCGTCGAACAGCAGTTTCGTGAATCCCTCCTCGCGATTGAGCGCCAGCGCGCGCCCGCTCGCCATCCACGGAAACAATCCCTTGCCGAGCTTGCGCCCCGCCGCCTGCGCCTCGGTTTCCGTGATACCGACCCAGGCGATCTCCGGATCCGTGTAGGCGACGGAGGGAATCACCAGCGCGTCGAAGGCGCGTTTGTGACCGGCGATCACCTCGGCCGCCACCTTGCCCTCGTGGCTCGCCTTGTGCGCCAGCATCGGCTGGCCGACAATGTCGCCGATCGCGAAGATGTGTCGCACATTGCTGCGCTGCTGGCGATCCACCGCGATGTAGCCGCGCTCATCGACGCTGACCCCTGCCGATCCGGCGTTCAGTTCGCGGCCATTCGGCACGCGACCGACTGCACACAGGATCCGGTCGTACACCTGCGTCTGCGGCGCGTCCTTCGATTCAAAGCTGACCCTCAGTCCGTCATCCCCCGCCTCGACGCCCGTCACGCGTGTGCCGGTCATGATCGAGGCATAACGCGATCGCAGCCGTTTCTCCAGCGGGCGCACCAGGTCCCGATCGCAGCCGGGCATCAGCGTATCGGTCAGTTCGACCACGCTGATCTTCGAGCCAAGTGCATCGTATACGC
>JBAQWM010000252.1:0-1556 GCA_049298915.1 Steroidobacteraceae bacterium
GCACATACCTCCGCCGCCGGTCGAGGCGGTCATCGCCCTGTCCATCGTCTTCGTCGCGGCGGAGATCCTGCGCGTGCGGCGCGGAGAGGAAGGACTCACGGCACGCGCCCCGTGGATCGTCGCCTTCACATTCGGCCTGCTGCACGGATTCGGTTTTGCGGGGGCGCTCGCCGAGATCGGCCTGCCGGACGGGCAAATACCGCTTGCCCTGTTCTTCTTCAACGTCGGCGTCGAGGCGGGGCAGTTGCTGTTCGTCGCTGCGGTGCTCGCGCTCGCCTGGCTGTACCAGCGATCGCGCATTTCAGCGCCCAAGTGGGCCGCCGCGGTGCCGCCCTACGCGATCGGCTCGGTCGCGACGTTCTGGGTAATCGAGCGGATAGCGGCCTTCTGATCGTTCGCGCGGCCGAGTGACTGCTATGATAACCGGCGACATGCGGCCATTGATCACGATTCCCGCCCAGTAGCTCCATGGCAAAGGTGCCCCGCCTGTGACCCGAATCCTGCTGATCTTGACCGCGCTGGCGGAAGCGGCCACGGGCGTCGCCCTGCTGGCGGTGCCGTCGATTGTCACGTCACTGCTCTTCGGCGTCTCGCTCGAGTCCGCCGGCACGCTGGCGGTCGCGCACGTGGCCGGCGCCGCGCTGCTGGCGATCGGCTTCGCCTGCTGGCTGGCGCGCGAAGAGGGCCAGACACGGGCAGGCCGCGCCGTGATCAAGGCACTGCTGTTCTACAACCTGACGGTCGCCGCGGTTCTCGCGCATGCCGGTCTCGTGCTCGGACTCACCGGCATCGGCCTATGGCCGGCAACGGTTGCGCATGGAACGCTTTCAGCCTGGTGCATCGCCAGCCTGCGGCGCGCGTAACCGGCGGATTACTTCGGATAGAGCAGCGTAAAGATCAGCCGTACGCCCCAGTCGGGTCCGCCAGTGGGTGAATCCAGGAATCCGCGAACTCCGCCGCCGATGCTGACGAGCTGGCCGCCGATCTTCGTGACCTTGCTGTAGGTTACGTTGACCGGGACCGTCCACTGGCCGGCTTCCCAGTCATAGGTGGATTCGGTGTTGAGTCCGAAGGTGCGGCCCTTGCCGAGGCTGTAGGACAGGAATGGCTGGACGAACGTGGCGCTGATTTCGGCGTCGCCGCTGACGTCCTCGAGGTGGTTCGCGAGCGCGCCGAGGGTCAATTTCCCCTGCTGCTTCAGCACGACCGCTGTCGGCCCAGCTGCCCACGTTTCGGCGCTGAATTCGCTGGAACCGGTGGGCAGGATGGCGGCCGGTCCGACGCCCCAGATGATCCCGGAGGCGGTCGGTGCCTTCGGCGAGAAGAAGATACTCTGCACGATGTCGCCGAACCCGGACTGATCGGTGCCCGGTATCAGGTCCTCCTGCGAGATGATCGGCAGGATCGTGCGCGAGATCAGGTTCCAGTCCTCGGAAATCGAGATCGGGACGACCGGCTGGACATTGACCGTGTGCCGATGGCCGTCCTCTCCGAAAGTCTCGTCGTAGTTGTACTGGATCGGCACGCTGATCAGTGCCGCGACCGGATTGGAGAGC
>JBAQWM010000253.1:0-19189 GCA_049298915.1 Steroidobacteraceae bacterium
GCTGCTGATCGCGGCGGGCGGACCGCGCCACGCGCTGGAACGCGTCCGGCCGGTGCTCGAGGCCGTGGGCAGGGTCCAGTACATCAGCGAAGACCCCGCTGCCGCCAATGTCGTCAAGTCGGCGGGCAATTTCCTGATGGCGGCGGTCGTCGAGAGCCTGCGTGATGCGATACTGATCGTCCACGGAGCCGGCGTGGATCCGCGCGAGTTCGCCGGCATCGTCACGCAATCGCTGTTTCCGACACCGGTCTACCAGTACCTGGGTGGGCTGCTGGCGGCACGCCAGGCCCAGGGCGGCGTACGCGTACCCAATCCGTTCCTGCGCGGCGCGCAGCAGTGCGCCGTCACGGCCCAGCAACAGGGCGTCGACGCGCCGCTGGTCAATCATATCGACGGGCAGTTCGCGGCGATCCAGGCCACGTCGAGCCCGGCAGGCCGGGAGACGCCGGCGCCTGCGAGGCCACGATAGGGGCGGGCGATTCCCGTGCGCGCGATCAGGCTTTGTCGCGCAGCAGTTCACCGATGCCATTGATGACGAACTGCACGCCGATGCAGATCATCAGGAATCCCATGATCCGGGCGATGGCGCCGATACCGGCGCTTCCCAGTTTCATGCTGAGCTGCTCGGCAGCGCGCAACACAAAATAACAGACCAGCGCCGTGACACCGATGCCGATCACCACGCCGACGTGCTCGACAAAGATGTGCGCACCCACCCCTTCGTGGCGTATCGTCGATGACATGGTGATGACGGTCGCGATCGAACCCGGGCCCGACAGCGACGGCATCGCGAGCGGCGAGAACGATATGTCGGCCTTGGCGCTGGCCTCGGCCATCGCCTGCGGCGATATTTCGGCGACGGTGTCCGGGAACAGCATGCGAAAGCCGATGAACGCAATGACCAGGCCGCCCGCAATGCGCAGCCCCGGGATCGAGATGCCAAAGACCTGCATGATCAGCGTACCGAGCAGCAGGAATGCGACCAGGATGCCGCTCGCATAGATGCATGCCCTGCGGACCTGGCGTTCACGCGCAGCCGGATCGAGATGCGCGCCAATGCCGAGCAGCAGTACTGCCGTTCCGACCGGGTTGATGATCGGCAGCAGCGTCATGACCGTCAGCCCCACATAGCCCAGGAAATCGGCAACAAAGTCCATGATCGGGCTATCTTACAATGTGTGCATGACGACTTCAGGCAGCACGCCCAGGATCCGGCTGACCCAGGCGCTTTACCTGCTGGTGCTCGCTCTGGTCGTGGCAAGCGATGGCCGCAGTCTGCAGGGTGGCTACGCGCTATTCGCCCAGTCCGCCGGTTTCCTGCTGGTCGTGCTTGCAGTGCTGGCACGGCTCTGGATCACCCTCTTCATCGCCGGTCGCAAGGATGAGCAGCTGGTGCGCGAGGGTCCATTCGCGTTGTGCCGGCACCCGCTGTATCTCGCCTCCATCGTCGGCGCGCTCGGTATCGGCCTGACGACGCTCTCGCTCGCCATGACGGTCGCCATTCCGCTTGCGGTCGGCGCCATCGTGATTGCGGCAGCCCGTCGCGAAGACGCCGCCCTGCTGGCGGCGCACGGCGATTCCTGGCGGCAGTACCGCGCTGCGGTGCCGGCATTCTGGCCCGACTGGTCGCGCAGCCGGATACCCGAGTCCGTCATGGTACCGCTCGGCATCTACCGGAAGGCGTTCCTCGATGCCGCTTCCTTCCTCGGTCTGTGGCTGCTCGTGCTGCTGCTCGAGGGTCTCAAGGCCGGTGGTTTCTGGCGGGCGTTCTTCAGCCTGCCCTGAACAATATCGATGACGCTGCTCAAGTCCGATCTGTTCGGCCGCATGACGCTCGAACCGGCACATGGCCGGCAGATCGTCGTCCGCGACACCGCCTGTGCACGCTGGTGGCTGGGCTGGCTCGCACGCCGCCTCTGTCTTCGCGAGGCGCGCGCCCTGGCGCGGCTGGACGGCCTGCCCGGCACGCCGCGGTTGCTGGCCGCCGGTTCGGGGTGCCTGCGCCGCGAATGGATCGAGGGCCGGCCGATGCAGATTGCAAGACCGCGCAATCCCGACTACTTCCGCCGCGCTCGCCGGCTGGTCTCGGCGCTGCACCGTCGGGGCGTCTCGCACAATGACCTCGCCAAGGAACCCAACTGGCTGGTCACGCCGCTCGGCGCCCCTGCTCTCGTCGATTTCCAGCTCGCCACCGTTTCGGCGCGGCGCGGACGATTGTTCCGGGCAATGGCACGCGAAGACCTGCGGCATCTGCTGAAGCACAAGCGTGTTTATTGTCCGCAGCGCCTGACCGCCCGCGAGCGGCGGATCCTTGCCACGCCGGCGCTGACCACCCGGCTCTGGATGGCTACCGGCAAACCCGTCTACCGGTTCGTCACGCGCCGGCTGCTGGGCTGGGCGGATCGCGAGGGCGCCGGCGACCGCCGGTTCTGATCGAGCGGGTTGGTGAGAGCGCGCGGATTCGCTATGGTTGCATCATGACGATCTGTCACGAACACAACCTGAGGGCAGCGCCGCCTGACACCCGCCCGTACGGCATCCAGGTCCGGCTCAGGCCGGGCGATCCGTTCGTGAAACTGGTGGGGCCCGACTGGCAGAAGACGCACTGGTTCGCGAGCGCGGTGGAACGCGATGCGGTGCTGGCCGACATGGAAAGCCGCCATGTCTACTCGCGCCGCGGCGACGAGCCGGCGCTCGTGTTCGAAAGGATCGAGCAGCCAGGCGCCTAGCGCAGGCGTCCGAGCATCAGGTAGAAGCTGCGGCTATGGTTCTCGTCCAGGCCCGCAGCGAGATAAATCGGCCCGAGAAAGGTGTCGAACCCGAGAAATGCGGCGCCATTGAGTCGGGTCGATGCGAGGCCGATATCGCCGCGCCGTTCCCAGACATTGCCGATCTCGACCGAAAATCCCGCATAGGTCGGCACATTCAGGAATCCTTCGCCACCGGAGCCGATGCGCCGGTAGTAGATACCGCGTGCGACACCGAAATGGGGGCCACTCAGGGAATCGGCCGGCAGGCCCGATAGCCTGAACAGCCCGCCCAGCGAGTAGAAATCCTGAACCGTATCCTGCGGACCGGACACCGCGATGCCGCCACTGGTCCAGAACAGGAGGGTGTTTCGACTCCAGGATCGCGCCAGTATCCAGTCGAAGGAAATCCGGTCCGCATCAACGTCGGCGCCAATCTCCCTGCGCGGGGCGCTCCACTGCAGCGTCAGCGCTGCGCCGTGGCGCGGGAAATGGACGTCGTCCAGCCGGTCAAGCGTGAAGCGCGCGTAGAACTCGCCGCGCTCGAAATCCGAGCGCGGCGGCAGGCCCGGGTTCCCGGGATCGCCGATCAGAAGCTGCTGGTCACCCGTGCCGCGGATCAGGCCGGCGCGCAATTCGCCCCAGGTCCCGAATTCGCGGCCGACATCCAGTCCCGCCTCCTGATTGCGCACCCGGTAAGTGGCGAGCCGCTGATCGTCCGCAATGATGTCCAGGTTGCGCCGCGCGACCAGCAGCCGCGGCACGATGAACCAGTCGCGCGCGTATCCGATCGGTTGGAAGAACTCCGTGAAAAACAGCGGATTCTCTCCGATCCGCAGGTCGGTTCTCCACTCGGCCGCGTACTTGTTGGCTTCCGTGACCTGAACGCGGACACCCGCACTGAAACTGTTGGAGCCCTCGAAGTCATCCTGCAGTTCCAGCCCGAAGCGGACATAGTTCGGGCCCCAGCTCTTGCGTCGCGCCGAGACTTCGATGCCCTGTGCGCCGCGATCGCGCACGATCCGGTAGTCCAGCGATTCAAAATTGTCGTCGCCGTACAGGCGCGAGAGCCGCCGCTCCATGGCGGGTGGATCGAGCGTGTTGCCGACGACCGGCGCGAGCTCGGCCTCGATGCGCTCGCGGTAGCGGACGGATCCTGAATCCACGCGGACGAACCGGATCTCCGGTAGCTCCGCCTGGGCAGCGGCTCTGGCGGCGAGATGGCGCTGCCATTCAGTCTCGGCGACGCCGAGCGGGGCCAGGCGCGCCGCCTGCTCCCGCGCACCGTTGACTCCGTGCATCACCGTCTGGTCGACCACCGTGAAATCCAGCGCCTGCATGGTGCCCAGCGGTGGCTCGATCAGCACATCGCCGCCGGCGAGCAATCCGCGCTGCCGGCTGGTCTCGCGCTGCATCATTATGGCAATCATCTGGTTGGACACCGCGATCGCCGAATTCAGCTCGCGTCGCCCGAGCGGCGCGGATCCGGCGTCCACCGCGATGACGATGTCCACACCCATCTCCCGCGCGACGTCCACCGGCAGGTTTTCGACCAAGCCGCCATCCACGAGCAGCCTGCCGTCCAGCTCGACCGGCGCGAATACGCCCGGCGCTGACATGCTCGCGCGCAAGGCCTCGGTGAGGTCGCCGCCGGCGATCACCCGCCGTTCGCCGGTCTCCAGATCGGTGGCGACCGCGCGAAACCGGATTGGCAGGCGGTCGAAGTCATCGATTCCGGCGACGGAAATCGTCTCGCGGCGGAGGATTTGCGTGAGCTTCTGGCCCTGGATCAGCCCGCGTGGCACCCGGAACTTGCTGGCCTTCAGGCCGAGCGGGAGGCGGACCGGGAATTCGCGGTCGTCCTGCTTGCGTCGCGGGTTCAGGTCGCTGCGCGGCGGACGATCGCGAAATGCCGCTTTCCAGTCCAGCGTCTTCACGAGTGCCTCGATTTCACCGGCCGTCATGCCCGATGCATAGAGGCCGCCGATTACGGCGCCCATGCTGGTTCCCGCGATCGCATCCACCGGCACCCGCAACTCCTCGAGCACTTTCAACACGCCGACATGCGCGAGCCCGCGCGCGCCGCCCCCCGACAGCACCAGCCCGATGCGCGGCTGCAGCGGCGCCTCCGAATCGGGTGCCGGCTGCGCCAGAGCCGGAGCGGTAACCAGCATCCACGCTGCGAGTGCCAGCCGGCGCACCGTGTTCAGCAGCATCTGCGGACACCATTCCAGCGCGCCGTCAGGTCATTCCGGAAGAACTCCGCGCGCGACATCGGCGCGACGCCGGGATGCCGCGCGCGCAGGTGCCCGAGATATTGCTCGTAGGCAGTGAGGCCCGACGCCCCATAGACCACATCGCGGATCCGCGCACCAAGACCCGCCAGTCCGACCAGCACGATGCGCCCGAAGCTGCGATCACGCATGCGCCGCCCCCGGGTACTGGGTGCGCTGGTATGGCGCTTCGGCGGCCGATGCCGTGGGTATGCCGCGGTAGACCCGCCAGCCGATGCGCAGCATGTCCAGGATAACGATCCAGAGCACCAGCATGAACAACGCGGTCAGCGCCGCATCGATCCGGAGATTGACCATGAGTTTGGCCGCTACCGTCGCCTGCTCCATCGCGAGCGCACCGGAAGCGATGTTGTCGGCGATTTGCGAGGCGCCGGACAGGAAGCCGATCCTCGGATCGAGGCTGAACAGTTTCTGCCATGCGGCGGTCGATGTCACGACCGCCAACCAGGCGAGTGGCAGGCCCGTGACCCAGGCATATCGCGCGCGACCGCTCTTCAGGAATATCGCGGTCGCGACCGTGAGCGCAATCCCGGCCAGCATCTGGTTTGCGATTCCGAACAGTGGCCACAGGATGTTGATGCCGCCGTATGGATCGATGACGCCGACATACAGGAAATAGCCCCAGCCGGCCACTACCAGGGCGCTCGACAGGATTACCGACGGATACCAGGACGTCCGCCCGAGCGGCTCCCACAGCAGACCGAGTGCATCCTGCACCATGAAGCGACCGACACGCGTACCTGCGTCCAGCGTCGTCAGGATGAAGACCGCCTCGAACATAATGGCGAAGTGGTACCAGATCGCCAGCAGGTGGGTGCCAAAAACGCTGGAGAATATGCTCGCCATGCCGACGGCGAGCGAAGGCGCGCCACCGGTGCGCGCGAACAGGGTCGATTCGCCCACGCCGCTCGCGAGCGCCTGCATCTGCTCGGTCGTGACCGGAAATCCCCAGGACGTGAGCGTCGCGACCGCGGCCTCGGGCGTGCCGCCGAGGGCAGCCAGCGGGCTGTTGATCGCGAAATAGACGCCTGGATCCAGCAGCGTTGCGGCGATCATCGCCATGATGGCGACAAAGGACTCGAGCATCATTGACCCATAGCCCACCAGCCTCACGTCCGCCTCGGTGCGCATGAGTTTCGGCGTGGTGCCGCTCGAGATGAGCGAGTGAAAGCCGGAAATCGCGCCGCAGGCAATCGTGATGAACACGAACGGGAAGAGCTTGCCGGAGAATATCGGCCCGGTGCCGTCGATAAAGCGCGTGAGCGCGGGCATCTTGAGCTCCGGCTGCATCACCAGGATCGCGATCGCGAGCAGCACGACCGTTCCGAGCTTCAGGAATGTGGACAGGTAATCGCGCGGCGCCAGCAGCATCCACACCGGCAGGATGGCGGCGACGAACCCGTAGCCCATGACAAACCACGCGAGCGCGGGACCATCGTGGTCGAACCAGGTGCGCAGAACCGCATGCTGGTCGACCCAGCCGCCACCGATCACGGCAAACAGCAGGAGCGCGATGCCGATCGCCGAGGCCTCCAGCACGCGCCCTGGACGGATGCCGCGCATGTAGAACCCGATCAGCATGGCGATCGGAATGGTCGCGAACACGGTCGCGGAGGCCCACGGGCTGTGCTTCATCGCATTGACGACCACCAGACCGAGCACTGCGATCAGGATGATCATGATCGCGAGCGTCCCGAACAGCGCCGCGACTCCACCGATGGCGCCGAGTTCTTCGCGCGCCATCTGGCCCAGCGAGCGGCCATTGCGGCGCGTGGAGAGAAACAGGATCACCATGTCCTGTACGCAGCCGCCGAGCACGGAACCGATCAGGATCCAGAGCGTGCCCGGCAGGTACCCGAACTGCGCAGCGAGTGTGGGACCGATCAGCGGCCCCGGACCGGCGATGGCGGCAAAATGATGGCCGAATACGACCCAGCGCGGGGTCGGCACGAAATCGCGGCCATTGTCGAGCCGCTCCGCCGGCGTGGCCCGGGTGGCATCCGTGGCAAGCACCCGCGCAGTGATCCATGCGGCATAGAAGCGGTAGCCGATCGTGTAGAGGCAGACCGCCGCGGTCAGGATCCACAGGGCGTTGATCGGCTCGCCGCGATTGAGCGCGATACCGGCAACCGCGAATGCCCCTGTTACCGCGAGCGCGATGCCGATGAGCTTGTTCATGCAGGTCCCCTGCCGATCTGGCCGCGACAATCTAGCGCATCCTCGCCGATAATCGCACCCGTGCCCACGTTAGCCAAGTTTCTGGATCGAAAGACATGAATCCGGACGCCATTTCGCGTGAACAACTGCCAACACTCCTGCGTGCCATGCCGAAGGCCGAGCTGCATATCCACATCGAAGGCTCACTCGAACCCGAGCTGATTTTCGCGCTGGGGCGACGCAATGACCTGAAGCTGCCCTACGCGAGCGTCGATGCGCTGCGAGCGGCCTATTCATTCACCAGCCTGCAGAGCTTCCTGGATATTTACTATGCCGGCGCCAGCGTGCTGCACAGGGAACAGGATTTTGACGACTTGGCTACCGCCTACCTTGAACGTGCGGCGCACGACAACGTAGTACGCGCAGAAATCTTCTTTGACCCGCAAACCCACGCTGCGCGCGGCGTGAGCTTTCAGACCGTGATCAACGGCCTCACACGCGCCTGCGCGCGTGCGAGCAGCGAACTAGGAGTGAGCGCCGCGCTGATCATGTGCTTTCTGCGCCATCTCAGCGAGCAGGAGGCCTTTGCTACGCTTGAAGAGGCGTTACCATTCAGGGACCGGATCATCGGCATTGGGCTCGACAGCAGCGAGCGTGGCCACCCGCCCGAAAAGTTTGCGCGTGTCTTCGCGCGCTGCCGCGAGCTCGGTTTGCACCTGGTTGCACATGCCGGCGAAGAGGGTCCGCCGGCCTACATCCGGAGCGCGCTCGACGCGCTCAAGGTGGAGCGCATCGATCATGGCGTGCGCTGTCTAGAGGACCCGGCACTGGTGCGGCGTCTCGCACGCGAGCGCATCCCGCTCACGGTGTGCCCGCTCTCCAATGTAAAGCTGCGCGTCTTCAGATCGCTCGCCGAGCACAATCTGGACACCCTGTTGGGCGCCGGCCTTTGTGCCACTGTCAATTCCGACGATCCGGCCTACTTTGGCGGTTACATCGCCCAGAACTTCAGCGAAACCTTTGCCGTGCTGCCAGCCCTGACCGCGCGCGATGCATACCGGCTTGCAAGCAACAGTTTCGAGGCGAGTTTTGCGGACGCGGCGGATAAACAGCGCTGGCGGCATGCGCTGGACGCGTCATTCGCGATTGCGGGGTCCTGAATCAGGCCCGTCCCGGTTGTGGCGTAGCTGCCCCATCAGGTAGGTCCTGAAGACGGCGCGATCGTCTCCCAGGGTCATCAGCAGAAAGAGCTGCTCGGCCAGATTGCGCGCCGCCGACGTGCGCCGTGCCAGCAATGGTGTGGAGGCCATGTCGAGCACGACAAAATCCGCCTCGCGGCCCGTAATGAAGCTGCCGATCCGGTCGGCGAGGTCAAGTGCGCGCGCAGCGCCAAGCGTCGCCAGATAGAAGGCGCGCATTGGGGACAGACTATCGCCGCGCAACTGCGCGACCTTGTAGGCGTCGTGCAGGACACGCAACAGGCCAAAACTGGTTCCACCGCCGATGTCGGTGCCCAGCGCGACCTGTACTCCCGCGGTGGTCGCGCGTTTCAGGTCCAGCAGGCCGCTGCCCATGAACAGATTGCAGGTCGGGCAATGCACGAGTGCTGCGCTGGTCGCCGCCAGGCGCTCCAGATCCCTGTCGTCCAGCCAGATGCCATGTGCCAGTACCGCGCGCTTGCGAAGCAGACCGTAGTGATCGTAAATGTCTAGATAACTGCATCGTTCCGGAAACAGCCTTTCTGCCCAGGCGACTTCTTCCTTGTTTTCAGCGACGTGCGTGTGAACATAGACATCTGGATGCTCACGGGCGAGGCGACCGGCGCCTGCGAGTTGCTCGGGTGTCGAGGTGGGTGCGAAACGCGGGGTGATTGCATACTGCATCCGCCCGCGGCCGTGCCAGCGCTCGATCAGCGCCAGCGAGTCGGCGTAGCTCGAAGCAGCGGTATCCCTGAGATAGTCGGGGCAGTTGCGGTCCATCATTGCCTTGCCGGCAATCAGACGCATGCCCCGGTCCATTCCGGCGGTGAAAATGGCATCGACTGAGCTGCGATGGACGCTGCCGATCACCAGCGCGGTGGTCGTGCCGTTGCGTAGCAGCTCCGGGACAAAAAATTCGGCAACTTCTCGTGCGTGCGCTTCGTCCGCGAAGGCCCGTTCGGCGGGATAAGTATACTCCTCCAGCCACTCGAGCAGCCTGCGGCCGTAGGCACCGATGACATCTGTCTGGACGAAGTGAACATGCGCATCGATGAAGCCAGGCAGGATCAGCTTGCCAGAGCAGTTGCTAGGCACCGTTGTGGTGGCAAGCCCCGGCAACAATTCCTGTGCGCTGCCGACCCTCGCTATGCGACCGTCCTCCACGATCAACAGGCCATCTACGAAGTACTCGAAAGCGCCGGCGCGACCATTCTCGCCCGGGTCCTCCAGAAAGTGGAGGATCGAGCCGCGAATCGCCTGTTGCCGCGGCACAGCCATTTTTGAGTTCATTGCACAGGTTCCGACAAGCTGCCAGTTGGACAAGCTTAGTAGGGACTAACTCAAGTGTGTACAATTGCCCCGGTTATCGTAATCAAGACTCCGCGCGGGTGGGTATGGGTCGCCTGACGACGCACGTACTGGATCTGATCAGCGGGGCGCCGGCTGCCGGCATGACGATTGAGCTGGCGTCCGTCGCTGGCTCGGTGTGTCTGCCAATCGTCAAGACGACGACCAATCACGACGGACGCTGTGATCGCGTTTTGCTCGAGGGCGCGCGGTTCACCCCCGGCGTCTGGCAGTTGGAATTTGATGTGGCCGGGTACTTCAAGGCGCGCGGGGTGCAACTGGCGCAACCGCCCTTTCTCGATGTCGTAACCGTGCGTTTTGGCGTGGCGAATACCGAGCAGAATTATCACATTCCACTCCTCGTTACGCCGTGGAGTTACTCCACCTATCGCGGTAGTTAGAGGCTGATTTGAGCGGCGAGCACACGATCCGTTTCCTGATGGATGGCGAAGTCCATACGGTCGAGGAATTCGGGCCGACGACCACCGTACTGCAGTACCTGCGCGATCACCGTGGCCGCTGTGGCACGAAGGAGGGTTGCGCCGAGGGCGACTGCGGCGCTTGTACGGTCGTTCTGGCGGAGCTCGCTGGAAGCGAAATCGAATATCGGGCGATCAATGCCTGCATCCGATTTCTCCCGACTCTGGACGGCAAGGCCCTGCTCACGGTCGAGAGCCTCAAATCGGCGTCTGCCGGCGAGCTGCACCCGGTGCAGCGGGCGCTGGTGGAGTGCCACGGCTCACAGTGCGGCTTCTGCACGCCGGGATTCGTCATGTCGCTCTACGCGCTGTACCGGATTGACCACAGTCCCGGCGAGGACGTCATTCGCCACGCCCTGTCCGGGAATCTCTGCCGCTGCACAGGTTATCGACCGATCCTGGCCGCGGCGCGACGCATGTACGAGTATCCGAAAGACGGCGACGTGGAACGCGAGGGGAAGCTCAAGGAACTACTGCTGGCGATTCGCGTCACCCGCGAAAAGCGCCTGACGGCCGCGGGTTGGACTTACGTCGCGCCGACCACGGTCGCGGAACTCGCTCAGGCACTCGCCGCGCGGCCGGACGCCACGATCCTCGCCGGCGGGACCGATATCGGCCTGCGGGTAACCAAACAGCACGCGGAGCTGCCGGCGATCGTCTACATCGGCAACGTGGCCGAACTGAAGAGCATCGTCAGGACGGAACAACAGCTCGAAATCGGCGCCGGCATGAATCTGACCGACGCGTTCGCCGCGCTGCTTGCGGAGTACCCGGATCTTTGGGAAATCTCCCGGCGCTTTGCATCGCCACCGATCTGCAATGCCGGCACGTTGTGCGGCAATGTCGCGAATGGCTCGCCCATCGGCGATTCGATACCGGCCCTTATCTGTCTCGACGCAACGGTCGTAGTGCGATCCGGCGCGGGCTCGCGCAACCTCGCACTCCAGGACTTCTATCTCGACTACATGAAAACGGATCTGCGTCCTGGCGAGTTCGTCGCCGCCGTTCGCGTCGCCCGGGCGCGCAAAGGCCAGTTGATCCGTTGCTACAAGATCGCCAAGCGTTTCGACCAGGATATCTCGGCCGTCTGCGGCGCTTTTGCAATTGAGCTGAGCGCGGGGCGCGTGCGATCGGCGCGCATCTGCTTCGGCGGCATGGCGGCTACGCCTCGACGTGCCAGTGCCTGCGAGCAGGCACTGGTCGGAGCGGACTGGAGCCCGGCGGGCATCCGCAAGGCCGTTCAGGCGCTCGCAGAGGATTTTCAGCCGATCACGGATTTCAGGGCCTCGCAGGCGTACCGGACGCGCGTCGCCGGCAATCTCCTGCAACGCTTCGTTTCCGAATCGTCGCATGCTGGCGGAAATACGAGCGTGTGGAGCTATGCCGGTTGATCACAGCATGAATCACCGCAGCGCCATCAGGGGAGGTGTTGGCGTGGCGGAGCCACACGAGAGCGCTCACCTGCACGTAACCGGCGAAGCGCTCTATGCGGATGACATTCCGCTGCCCGGCGATACGCTGCACGCAGCAATCGGCATCAGCGAGCGTGCCTTTGCTCGTATCCGCAATCTCGATCTGAGCGAGGTCCGGGTGGCAGCCGGCGTGGTCACGGTGCTGACCGTTGCCGACATTCCCGGCGAGAATAATCACGGTCCCGTGGTGCACGATGATCCGATCTTCGCCGAGGAGTTCGCCGAGTACGCGGGCCAATCGTTGTTCGCGGTCGTTGCAACGTCAGTTGAAGCTGCGCGCAGGGCTGTGCGCCTCGCCCGGATAGAATACGAGGACCTCGAGCCGATCCGCGACACGAGGGCCGCACTCGAACGCCGGTCCTTCGTGTTGCCGACACGGACCCTGGCTCGCGGCAAGCCGTCCGAGACGATCCGCACCGCCCCGCATCGGCTGAATGGCGCGCTCGCCGTCGGTGGTCAGGAGCATTTCTATCTTGAGGGCCAGATCGGCGTCGCCGTGCCCGGCGAGGATCGCACCATGCTTGTGTACAGCTCGACCCAGCACACGAGTGAAGTACAGCGCCTCGTCGCGCATTGTCTCGGGTTGAGCGCGAAAGACGTCGTGGTCCAATGCCGGCGCATGGGTGGCGGTTTTGGCGGCAAGGAGACGCAGCCTGCGCTTGTCGCCTGCATCGCCGCGATCGGCGCGCGGAAGACCGGCAGACCCGTCAAACTGCGGCTGGATCGCGACGCCGACATGCTGATCACCGGTAAACGCCATCCATTCGATCTGAGCTATGAGGTCGGCTTCGACGACCAGGGCATGATCCACGGCATCCGCCTGACGATGGCGTCGAACTGCGGGCGCTCCGCGGACTTGTCGGAAGCGGTCAACGGGCGCGCGATGTTCCATGCCGACAACTGCTACTACCTGTCCGACGTGGAAATCGTGTCGCATCGCTGCAAGACCCACCAGCCCTCGCATACCGCCTTCCGCGGGTTCGGCGGTCCGCAAGGCATGATGCTGATAGAGTGCGTCATCGACGACATTGCGAGGTATCTGGGAAAAGAGCCGCTCGAGGTTCGCAGGGTCAACTTCTACGGTCAGGGCAGCCGCAATGTCACTCCTTACGGCATGGTCGTCGAAGACAACATCATCGAGCGGATCGTGAACGAACTTGCCAAGCGCGCGGACTACCAGGGACGCCGCGCGGCGATTGCGGCCTTCAACGCGTCGAACACGGTGCTGAAGCGGGGCATCGCGCTGACGCCGGTGAAATTCGGGATCGCATTCACCACCACACACCTCAATCAGGCTGGCGCCCTGCTTCACGTCTACATTGACGGATCGATTCTGCTGAATCATGGCGGCACGGAGATGGGACAGGGACTGCACACCAAGGTCGCACAGGTCGTTGCCCAGGAGCTTCAGGTGGATCTTGGGCGTATCCGCTGCAGCGCCACGGACACGAGCAAGGTACCGAATACGTCAGCGACAGCGGCTTCCTCGAGCAGCGATCTGAACGGCAAAGCTGCCCAGGCCGCCGCTCAGGCCATCAAGCAGCGGCTGATCGAGTTTGCGGCGGCCAAATATGCCGTGCCCGCCGGTGAAGTGAAATTCAGTGGCAGCCGCGTGACTGTCGGCGGCAAGGCGGAGCTGAGTTTCGACGAATTGATCGGGTTGGCTTACCATGCGCGCGTTCCATTGTCGGCGACCGGTTTCTACGCGACACCCAAAATTGGTTATGACGTGAAAACGCTGACCGGCCGGCCATTCTTCTATTTTTGCTATGGGGCGGCGGTGTCTGAGGTCGTCATCGATAGCCTGACCGGCGAGTCCAGACTGCTGCGCGTCGACATCCTGCACGACGTCGGCGAGTCGCTCAACCCAGCCATCGACCTGGGCCAGGTGGAAGGCGGATTCGTGCAAGGCGCCGGCTGGTTGACCAGCGAGGAACTGCAGTGGGACGACAAGGGGCGGTTGATGACGCATGCACCCTCCACCTACAAGATTCCCACGGCCTACGACTGCCCGTGCACGTTCAATGTGGATCTTGTCCCGTGGAGCCGGAACCGGGAAGAGAGCATCTATCGTTCAAAGGCCGTCGGTGAGCCGCCGCTGATGCTGGCGATGTCGGTTTTCCACGCGATCCGGGACGCCATCGCAGCCGCCGCCGGCGGCGGCTTGCCGCAACTCGATGCGCCGGCCACGCCCGAGCGGGTGCTTGGCGCAATCGAGCAACTTCGCATACGGCGAGCTTCAGGGGCAGCGCTGCTCCCGACGACTTGAATGCCGATGGCCATCGACACCTACATCATCGATTGGCTGAACCTGATACTGCGCTGGACTCACATCATCACCGGTATCGCCTGGATCGGCTCGTCGTTCTATTTCATCTGGCTTGACGCGCGGCTCAATGTCCCGCCGCGCGATCCCGAGAGCCAGGATGTGGCCGGCGATCTGTGGGCAGTTCATGGCGGCGGTTTCTACCATTCCCAGAAATACAAGGTCGCGCCTGCCAGGCTGCCGGAACCATTGCATTGGTTCAAGTGGGAAGCCTACTGGACGTGGATCACCGGCTTCCTGCTGCTTGCCATCGTCTACTACACGAACGCCGATGCCCTTCTCATCGATCCGGCTGTCGCAGATATCGATGCGCCCATGGCGATCGTCTCGAGCCTGCTGCTGCTGCCCGCCGGTTGGTTCATCTATGACGGTCTGTGCAGACTGGGTCTGAGAGAGGGGCGATTCGCGCTGCTCGGCGCCGCGCTCGCGTTCGCACTGTGCTACGGCGTGAGCCAGCTATACGGCGGGCGCGGCGCTTACATGCAGATCGGTGTCATGCTCGGCACGATCATGGTCGCCAATGTCTGGCGTGTGATCATTCCGTCACAGCAGCAGCTAGTTGCAGCGAAGCTGAAGGGCGACGAGCCGGATGCGCGGCTCGGCGCGCGCGCCAAGCAAAGGTCAGTGCACAACAATTACCTGACGTTGCCGGTCGTGTTCGTGATGATAAGCCCGCATTTCGCCTTCATCTACGCGCACAAGTACAGCTGGCTGGTTCTGTTCGTGATATTCGTCGTCGGTGGGCTGATCCGGCATTACTTCAATCTGCGCAATCACGGCCGCCGTGCAGTGGTGTTACCGATCGCCGCGGTCGCGGCCAGCATCATCCTCGTCGCAGCTCTGGCCCCACGCGGTTCACGTGGTGCTTCAAGCAGGCCCGGCGCGAACCAGGGCGCATCCTTCGCCGCAGTGGACCGGATAATCTATGCTCGCTGCGTGACATGTCATTCGGCCACCCCGACCCATCCGATGACTCCCGTGGCGGCCGCCGGCGTCGCTCTCGACACGCCTCGCGAGATCAAGGTCTGGTCGAAACGTATCTTCGAACGCGTCGTGGTTACGAAGACCATGCCGCTCGCGAATCTCACCGGGATGACGGACGCGGAACGCGCGGTGATCGGGCGCTGGTACGCAGGCGGAGCGCACGCAGACTAGCATGCAATTGGTTCCGGCGGCCGCAACACAATCGCCTCGCCATCGAAGAAGAACTCGTCGCAATTCTTTCCGTCACCCGCACGGTCGACGACCAGGAATTCGCTCGGGTCACTCAGCGCGATGAGCGGGTGATGCCAGACGCCGCAATGATAATTGATCCCCTGCCGGCCATTGGTCACGAAGGCACGCATGGCGGATGCGTCCGGAACTTCACCGGCCGGTGCAACGACGATCAGGAACGGTTCGCCGTGCAGGGGCATGAAGAACTGGCTGGAAAGCGGGTGGCGCTCGAGCATTGCGATGGTGCGCGGCAGCTCGCAGCGCCTGGCCCGATAGATGCTTATGCGCGGGCGCCCCCCATCGGTCGCGACGTCAATCGCTGCGAGATCCGCAAACTGTTGCGCAGAACCTTGATTGATCAGCTCGTACGTCTCACCCGTCTGGATGACGTCGCCGAAACCCGAGAATGCGCCGGCAGTCAGCGATTCCGGTCTGAGCACGCGCATGGCCGTGTTCATGAGCGCGCGATCGTGCCGAGAACGCGCAGCCTGGAAACTCCTCCATCCGGGTGAATGTACATGCGCAGGTGCGAAACGAGGCCGAGTCCCACGAGCTGCGTCACGAACCGATGCTGGGCATCGGCGGTCAGCGGCTGTTCTGGCAGCAGCAGCGGCCAGTGCGTGCTGGATTCCACCAGTGCATCATCGGAGTGCCCGCACACCAGCATTGCATTCATCGAAACGCGGTCAGGGAAGTTACCGCGGAAATGCGCGGTATCGACCTCGATCTCGCGAATCGTCCCGGGGTGACCGAGCTTTACAATCACCCAGTCGGAGCCAGGTTCACGTCGCCGCCTGGTTTCCCAGCCGTCGCCCATATTCACCCCGCGACCGGGCCGGTTGAGGTTGCGGATATCTCCGTAGTGTTGATCATTCGCCTCAAGGGCGATACCGCCACGCTCGATGGCGAAGAGATCCACGATTTCATCATTGCGGACAGCAGTCCAGTCCGGCTGGACGATGCCGTAGGCGCGGAACCGCGCGATGCCGCCATCGGGAAAGATATTGAGCCGCAGCGATCGCCAGGTGGAACCGTCGTGGATCGGGAATCGATTGTGGCGATTTCCACCCAGCGCGTTGACAGGCAGGACTGTGGTCCATCTGGTATCCGGCGCAAGCGGATCGGTGTCGTTGGTCGCGTCGACCGACGCCAGCGGCGGATAATTGCCAGTGAAGTGGCGGGTGTCCAGATCGATGAGCCTGATGATGCCGGGATATGCCAGACCGACGACACAGGAATCGTGCCCGGGGGCGCGCCGGCGGCGCGTCTCCCAGCCATCCATCACCTGACCGTTTTCGTCGAAGGTGCCCGCATGGAACACGGGGGGCGCCTGGCGCAGCATCCGCTCCTTGGCGGCGAAAAACTCATCATTCGCCCACAATGCCTTCGCACCCAGCGAGTCGTCCGCAAGGTTGATCAAGCCGGCCGGGATGTCCTGGTTCATCGCTTGCGTCGTGGACGTGGCCGGTGGAACCGGTTGAATCATGATATGTTCTCAAGCAGCCGCCCGGATTGTATCTTACCGCTGTGCCTACGATTCCAGACTATCCGCGTGACATGGTGGGCTATGGTGCGTCACCTCCCGACCCACGATGGCCCGGTGGTGCGCAGCTTGCTCTGCAGATAGTGCTGAATTACGAGGAAGGCGCCGAGCAATGCACTCTGCACGGCGATCCGGCATCGGAATCATTCCTGTCCGAGATCGTGGGCGCCAAGCCATTTGCAGGCGCGCGACACATGAGTATGGAGTCGCTGTACGAGTACGGCAGCCGTGCCGGTGTCTGGCGTTTGCTGCGTGTATTCGAAGGACGAGGCCTGCCGCTGACGGTGTTCGGCGTCGCAATGGCGCTGCAGCGCAATCCCGAAGTGGTTGCCGCCATGGTCGCGGGCGGGCATGAGATCGCGAGTCATGGCTGGCGCTGGATCGATTATCAGTTCGTCGATGTCGAGACCGAGCGGCAGCATATCGCTCTCGCTGTCACCGCGATCGAGAGGCTCACGGGTCAGCGGCCGCTCGGCTGGTATACGGGTCGCGACAGCCCTGCTACGCGGCGTCTGGTCGTGGAGCATGGCGGTTTCCTGTACGACGCGGATTCCTATTCTGACGATCTGCCGTACTGGCAGAGTGTCGATGGCAAGGCCCATCTGGTCGTGCCGTATACGCTCGACTGCAATGACATGCGGTTCGCAACACCGGCGGGTTTTTCGACTGGAGACGAGTTCTTTGCGTATCTGCGTGATGCGTTCGACCTGTTGTACCGGGAGGGCGAGCGCACGCCGAAGATGATGTCGATCGGCCTGCATTGCCGGCTGGCGGGCAGACCGGCGCGGACTGCCGCACTGGAGCGATTCCTCGATCACGTGCAGCGCCATCAGAAGGTCTGGATCTGCCGGCGAGTGGAAATTGCGCGTCACTGGATCACGCACCATCCGAGCGACCGGTCCGGGCGATGACCACCGAGCCGCTGACGATCGCCCAACTCAATTCAATGGATCTCGCGACCTTTGTTGCCAGGCTCGGCGCAGTCTACGAGCATGCGCCGTGGGTAGCAGAACAGGCATGGACCGCGCTGCCGTTTGCGGATCGCGAGGCGCTCGAGCGCGCCATGCAGGATGTTGTGCTCGAAGCCGGGCAGGAACGGCAACTCGTGCTGTTGCGGATGCATCCTCCACTCGGTACCCGGTTGAAGTTGGGCGGTCACTCACTGGCGGAGCAAACAGGCGCGGGCCTGACCGAGGCGACCGCGGCCGAGCGGGCTGAACTCGAAATGCTCAATCGTGGCTACGAGGCAAAGTTCGCGTTTCCCTTCATCTTGGCCGTGCGCAACGCCAGCGTGCGCTTGATCCTGGACAGTTGTCGGACTCGAATCGGCTCTGATGCCAGGTCGGAATTCGACGAGAGCCTGCGTCAGGTGTTCAGGATCGCTGCCTTTCGACTTGCGGACCTCTTCTGAGCGCATGTCGCGAACCCTTGCCAGTGTCGCCGCTCCCGGACTTGCAGCGTCGCTGATCGCCGTGCCGGTCCAGTCGCTCGAGGAAGTGATCGTCACAGCCACGCGCAGCCCGGTGGCGCTTCTCGATTATCCGGGCAGCGCGACGCGCATTGGCACCATGGCGATCGAGTTGATCAGCGCAACTCACTCCCAGGAAATTCTGAATCGCGCGCCCGGGGCGATGATCCAGCGCGGAAGCGGCCAGGAATTACTGACGGCCTTGCGTTCGCCGGTGCTGACCGGCGCCGGTGCCTGCGGTGCCGTACTCGTGCTCGAGGACAGCATCCCGGTCCGGCCGGTCGGATTCTGCAATATCAACGAGCTGTTCGAGATCAACATCGAGCAGGCAGCCGCGATTGAGGTACTTCGCGGACCTGGTAGTGCCTTGTATGGATCGAGTGCCGTCCACGGCATCATCAATGTGATTTCGCCGCAGCCCGATCAAATGCCAGCGCTCGGTGTCGCGGTCGAGGCCGGTAGCGACGATTACCGTCGCATCCGGCTCGCGGCTTCGACGGAATCCGCCATGCGTGACCTGGGCATTGCGCTGCATGCGACCGAAGACGGTGGCTGGCGGGATTCCTCCGGTTTTTCGGAGCAGAAGTTGAACGCTGTGTGGACTCAGCCGCTGCTGGCCGGTGACCTGACACTGCGTCTGGCAGCAACGCGTCTCGACCAGGAAACCGCCGGCTTCATCATCGGCGAAGATGCATTTCGCGACCCGCAGCTCGCGCACTCGAATCCGAACCCCGAGGCCTACCGCGACGCGCATAGCATGCGTTTCGCAGCACAATACCGGCACCCGTCCGGGTTCCAGCTGCGCGGCTACCTGCGCAGCTCCCGGATGGATTTCCTGCAGCACTTCCTGCTCGGGCAGCCAGTTGAAGACAATGGCCAGGACAGCGCGGGGCTCATGCTCTCCGTCGCTCGTGCGGATGTTGCGGGTGGTGAATTGATGCT
>JBAQWM010000254.1:0-1866 GCA_049298915.1 Steroidobacteraceae bacterium
GGGCACGGCTGCGCGCGAGCGGCTTGCGCCGCACATTGGCCGCCTTGCGCGGCGCGCGGGCCGCGGTCTTGCGGCGTGGCTGCCCTTCCTCGTCGAGTTCGACGAATTCGTCCTCGCCCGCGGGCACGACCGGCACCGCGTTCTTGCCGTCGATCACGGCATCGGCGATGCCGCCGGCATACAGCTGGATCGCCTTCATGGCGTCGTCATTCCCGGGTATCACGTAGTCGATGCCGTCCGGAGAGCAGTTGCTGTCGACGATCGCGACCACCGGGACGCCGAGTTTCCGCGCTTCGTGCACGGCGATTTCCTCGTGGCCGACATCGACGACGAACAGCGCATCCGGCAGGGCGTTCATCTCCTTGATGCCGCCGAGACTGCGCGTCAGCTTGTCCATCTCGCGCCGCAGCGTCTGCGCCTCTTTCTTCCTGCGCCGCTCGAGCGCGCCGCTGTCGCGCATCTCCTCGAGCTCCTGCAGGCGCTTGATGGACTGCCGGATGGTCTTGAAGTTGGTCAGCATGCCGCCCAACCAGCGCTGGTTGACATAGGGCATGCCGCAGCGGCTGGCCTCGACCTGGATCGCGTCCCGCGCACTGCGCTTGGTGCCGACGAACAGCACCTTGCCGCCATCGGCGATGACGCCCTTGATGAAGGCCGCGGCCTCGTTATAGAGCGGAAGCGTCCGCTCGAGATTGATGATGTGGATCTTGTTGCGCTCGCCGAAGATGAATGGGGACATCTTCGGGTTCCAGAAGCGGGTCTGGTGGCCGAAATGGACACCCGCTTCCAGCATCTGCCGCATGGACACGCTGGCCATGAATACTCCTTGTTCGGGTTTGTCCTCCGCGAATCCGCATGCGGCAACCGGACCCGAAAGTCCGGCACCCGGCCGCACGTGACGATATCGCGTGTGGATTTGGTTGAGAAAAAACGCCGCGCTTTATACCATCTTTGTCCCGTCGAAACAACGTGATAGGCCCCAACCACCCTTGCTGATGGCGCGTCAGACCCAGGTCACGATCAAGTCGCCCGCCGAACAGCAGGCGATGCGGGTCGCCGGCCGCCTGGCGGCCGATGTCCTGGACATGATCGGACCCAGGGTACAGCCGGGCATCAGCACCGGCGAACTCGACCGGATCTGCCACGACTACATCGTCGAGGTCCAGAAAGCGGTCCCGGCGCCGTTGAATTACAAGGGATTTCCCAAGTCGATCTGCACTTCCGTCAATCATATCGTGTGCCACGGCATTCCGGGCGAGCGGCAGCTGCGCGCGGGCGACATCGTCAATATCGACATCACGGTCATCAAGGACGGCTTTCACGGCGATACCAGCCGCATGTTCCTGGTCGGGAGCACCGCGGTCCAGGCCCGGCGCCTGTGCAGTATCAGCTTCGAGGCGATGTGGCTCGGCATCCGGCAGGTCGCGCCGGGCCGCCAGCTCGGCGACCTCGGCCATGCCATCCAGCAGTATGTGGAATCGAGCGGCTATTCGGTGGTGCGCGAGTATTGCGGCCACGGCATCGGCCGCGTATTCCACGAGGATCCGCAGGTGCTGCATTACGGCGAGCCGGGCACCGGTCTTGCAATCGAGCCCGGCATGACATTCACCGTCGAGCCGATGGTCAACGCGGGCCGGCGCCATGTGCGCCTGCTCGGCGATGGCTGGACCGTCGTCACCAAGGACCATTCACTGTCCGCGCAATGGGAGCACACGGTGCTGGTGACGGCCAATGGCTTCGAGGTCCTGACGCTCGGCGCCACCGACCGCGGCCCGCGTAGCTGAACCATGCGCGAACGTCTCACCGAGGCAAACGCGGGCCCGAAGGCCGCCGCGGAAGGCGCGGCGGCCCCCAGGGCATTTGTCG
>JBAQWM010000255.1:0-1535 GCA_049298915.1 Steroidobacteraceae bacterium
GATGCAGAAGGACCGCGCGCTCTTCTATATTGACACCCACGCCGGCCGTGCCCGCTACGATCTTCACGCGCGCGACAGCGCTACGGAAGCGGCCCGCGGAATCCTGCGACTCGCGGCTGCGGACCCGCAGCGCATGCCGGCGCCGGTCCGCCGCTATCTGGAACTGGTGCGCGCTTTCGATCCCGCCAATGAGGTGGCGCCGCAGTTCTATCCGGGTTCGCCCTGCATCGCGGCCGCGCTCCTGCGCACGAACGACCGTGCCGCGGTCTGCGACATCGAGCCTGGCGAGGCGCAGCTGCTCGGCCGCGAGTTTCGCCACGACCGGCGCTTCGCAGTCCACTGCCGCGACGGTTTTGAGGCACTGGCGGCATTATTGCCGCCGCCCGAGAAGCGCGGGCTGGCGTTGATCGATCCGCCCTATGAGGAGCAACTGGCGGACCTGGAACGCGTTGCCGACGCGCTGGCAGGCACCGCGGCGCGCTGGCCGCAGGGCGTGCTCGCCGCCTGGTATCCGATCAAGACGGCCGCGGTGATCGCCCGCTTCCACAAGCGGCTACTGCAGACCGGGCTCCGGCGCGTGTTTGCAGCGGAACTCTGCATCCACCCCGACGACTCCCGCGCAGGTCTCAATGGCGCAGGTGTCCTGTTGGTAAATCCGCCATGGAAGGCCGACCAGGATCTGCGGGCTGCCATGCCCGCCCTGCACGCCGCTCTCGCGATCGACGGCGCCGGACGCTGGCGGGCGGACTGGCTGGCAGGGGACTGAAAAAGGCGGCGGCCGGTCTCCCGGCCTGCCGCCCTGATGACGCGCAATACCGCGTCTGCTCGATCGCTCAGCCCTGCGGCTTCTCTTCCTCGGCTTTCTTGTCGCTGCCGCACTTGCCTTCACCACACTTGCCTTCGGCTTTCTTGTCGCCGCCGCACTTGCCTTCACCACACTTGCCTTCACCACATTTGCCTTCGGCTTTCTTGTCGCCGCCACACTTGCCTTCACCGCATTTCCCTTCCTTCGCCTTCTCGTCGCCCGCGGAATCGCCGGCAGCCAGCATGTAGCCGCTTGCCAGCGCATTCACTGCAAATGAACTCGCATGGGCCGCGCCTGCGGTTGCGAGCGAAGTGACCAGGGCCGCGCCGATGGCGAGGGCGACGGGTTTGCTCATGACTCGATTCGACATTTCCTCATTCTCCTTGCTTGGCCAAGCGGTGCCGGTGGCATCAGCTGCCCCAGTCCACCGCATCAAAAACCTGCTGCGCGACGTCGTCCAGGTCATTCTGGTCGTAGCCGACGATCGCAATGCTTCCGCGCGGCGCTGGCAGGACAACGCCGACGTATCCCTGTTCGCTGAGCCGGACCGGCTCACTGACATTCCGGTGCAGGAGCAGCAGCACCGTAACCGCACCCTGCGGCATGCGGACCACCAGGTGCGGCACGACATGCCCCTCATATACGCAACGCTTCGCATAGGAAACATCGCCGATCCCCGGATGCAAATGCGTGCCATCCGGATCAAGCACTGCCGCAAGCGCTTCGGGAG
>JBAQWM010000256.1:0-2268 GCA_049298915.1 Steroidobacteraceae bacterium
AAATACACGGTAGCGTCCGGCACTTCGCTGTCGGTGCAGTTGCCTTCCACCATCACCACCAAGACTGCGCGGGTCGGCGACCGCATCGCGGCCAACCTGTCCAACGATCTCGTGGTCGACGGCAAGGTGATCGCCAAGGCTGGCGCACTGCTGCAGGGCTCCGTGACCGAAGTCGTCTCGGGCAGCAACAAGATCGGCGGTACGCCGACATTGGGCCTGGCGTTCGACAATCTGGTACTCGCCGACGGCAGCGATACGCGCGTCTCCGGCCGGATCAGCCAGACTGCGGCGAAGAGCGATACCGGGCGCGACACCGCGAAGATCGCGGGTGGCGCGGCCGTCGGGGCGATCATCGGTCACCAGGTGGACAGCGACAAAGGCAAGATCATCGGCGGTCTGGTTGGCGCTGCCGTCGGCACCGCCGCTGCCAAGAAAACCGGCACTGAGGTCGAATTGCCAGCGGGCACCGTGATCGGCTTCACTCTCGATCAGCCGGTTACCGTCGAGATGTAAGGCGGCTCCGGGCCCAGGCGAATACGCCTGGCGAGATCGAGAGCAGCACGATCGCGACGATCACGATACTCAGGTTCTGCCTGACGACCGGGATATTTCCGAAGAAATAACCTGCGCTGCACAGCGACACGACCCAGATCAGCGCGGCGACCACGCAGTAGGCGAGGTACCGCGGGTAGGGCATGGCGCCAATGCCTGCGACGAATGGCGCGTAGGTGCGCACGATCGGGATGAAGCGCGCCAGGATGATGGTCTTGCCGCCATGGCGCTCGTAGAAATCGTGGGCGCGCACGAGATGCGCCGGGTTGAACCAGCGCGAGCGTTCGTACTGGAATACCCGCGGGCCGACCTTGCGCCCGATCAGGTAATTGACATTGTCGCCGGTGAGCGCCGCCACAATCAGCACCGCCATGAGTGTTGCGATGTCCATGTCGCCGGCTGCTGCCAGCGTGCCGCTGACGAACAGCAGCGAATCGCCCGGCAGGAACGGCCAGATCACGAGGCCGGTCTCGATGAACACGATCAGGAACAGGATCGCGTAGATGCCGGTGTGGTACTCGGCGACCAGCGCCTGCAGATGCACATCGAGGTGCATAGCGACGTCGAAGGCGGAGTTCAGGAGGTCCATCGGGTGTCCTGGAGGCACCATGCCAATCCGCACAGGCCGGTTAGGAGCGTGGCGAGGAATGTGAGCAGGATGGGCCGCGGGCCTGCCTCGCGCAAGTGCGAAACCGTGACTCCGAGCCCGACCGCCGCCATGCCGGCGAGCAGTAACCACTCTGAAGCCAGATTGGCGAGCGCCAGAAACTGCTGCCACTCAGGCAGCCAGTCGCCCGATCCGACGAGGCCATCGCCAAGCGTCCGGATCATCACGAAGCCGATGAAGAAGAGCACGAAGGCCGGCATCGCCTTGCGGCGCAAGCCGCCCGGCAGCTGAGCGGGCCCTGCAAGCGCGCCGCGCGCGCCCCACCAGGCAGCCATCGGCACCAACAGCAGGAGCCCGAGGGTGCGCATAAACTTGGTGAGACCGGCGATCGGTACCGCCTCGGGCGCGCCGAACTGGCCGGCATAGATGAGTGCCGCGCCCACGACCTGCGAGGTATCGTGGATGGAAGCGCCGAAGAATACGCCTGCCGTCGCCGGCGAATCGAATAATGCGCCGGCAATCCACGGATAGAGGATCATCGCGGTCGAGCCGAACAGCACGACACAGCTGAGCGCGATGCCGATGTCGGCCTTGCGCGCCTGCAGCAGCGGCGCGATCGCGATGATCGCGGTGCAGCCGCAGATCGCCGTGCCCGCCGCCAGCAACTGGCGCAGCACCGGTGCCACACCGAGCAGGCGGCCGATGCCGATCGCGGCCACAAATGCGACTGCGACACAAGACAGCACGATCGGCACAGCCATCAGGCTCACTTCGCCAAGCACCGCGAGCGTGAGGCGGAGCCCGATGAGCGCGATGCCGGCACGGAGCAGTGTCTGTGCGGCGAATTCGACGCCGGGTTCCGCCCAGCCGCCGAGACCGGCGAAATTCCGCCACAGCAGGCCAGCAAGGATCGCACAGAGCACCGCACTGACGGCGCCGCCGGTAACAAACGATACGATTTTCGCGAGGATGGCGAGCGCCGCCGCGAACGCGAGGCCGGGGATTGCAGCCAGCATGCGCTTGCGCGGGGACACCGGTTAGCGGATCGACTGCATCAATTCATCCGGTCTGCCGAGCACCAGCGTGCCGATGTTGCCGGTATCCAGCAC
>JBAQWM010000257.1:0-5783 GCA_049298915.1 Steroidobacteraceae bacterium
GAATGGGCCTGCTGCAACCGGCACCGCCGGCGGCCCGTCGGCGCGCTTGACAAATATTTTAATATTTGTTGAAATATTTAACCATGAACCGGGGCAGGGCACTAAGATCGCTGGCGGCACTGGCGCAGGAGACGCGTCTTGACGCATTCCGGCAGCTGGTCCAGTCCGGCCCCGAAGGGCTCGCGGCCGGGGAACTCGCGGCGCGGCTCGACATCTCTCCGCCGGCACTGTCATTTCACCTGCGTGGCCTCGCGTATGCCGGCCTTATCCACGCGCGGCAGGACGGCAGGTTCATCTACTACTCCGCCGACTTCGACGCGATGCAGTCGCTGCTTGGCTACCTCACCGAAAACTGCTGCAGCGGGTCGGCCTGCACGCCTGCCTATGCCGGCGGCCGCAAGGCAGGCTCCAGGAGAACGTCATGAAGAGATTCCACGTCCATGTATCGGTCCGGGACCTCGAGGGGAGCAAGGCTTTCTATACGAAGCTTTTCGGCTCCGAGCCAGCGGTCGTCAAGCACGACTACGCCAAGTGGATGATCGAGGATCCGCGGATCAACTTCGCCATCTCGACCGGTAACGACCGCAGCGGCATCGAGCATCTCGGCCTGCAGGCCGAGAGCGCCGAGGAGCTGGCGGAGATCCGTGCGCGCCTGGTCGCGGCGGGCGCCGGAATCGCGGACGAGCCGGGCGCCAACTGCTGCTACGCGCATTCCGACAAGCACTGGACGGTCGACCCGCAGGGCATCGCGTGGGAGTCGTTCCACACACTCCGCGCCGCCGTCCACTACGGCGATGATCGCGGCGCTGGCGAGCTTCCGGCGCCGGCGCGCGCCTGCGTGCCCACGAGCGGATGCTGCGCCGGCTAGCCGTCGCCCGTGCATGCGAACGCAGGCAGCGGGCGGATCCGGAATGTGCTGTTCCTGTGCACGGGTAACTCGGCGCGCAGCATCCTGGCGGAAGCGCTGCTGAATCACCGCGGCGGCGGCCGTTACCGGCAGCGAGGTCGAGAAGATGCGGGCGTTCCGCAATGCATTCCGCGTACTCGCGGAGCTGCCATTCGACACGGCGGATTGCCGGCGGCTGCAGCAAATGCTCGGAGTAAATCAGAGGTTCCATAGCTGCTAGAATCGTCGTGGCCGGCACGCCCGGCACACGATGCTCGCTTACTTCCTGATCCTGTTCCTGCTGATGCTCGTCAACGGCCTGTTCGCAATGGCCGAGCTGGCGGTATTCTCGGCGCGGCAGACGCGCCTCAAGCAGATGGCCGAATCCGGCAGCAAGGGAGCGCGCGCGGCGCTCAGGCTGCTGGACGATCCCACCCGGTTCCTGTCCACGGTGCAGATCGGCATCACGCTGATCGGCGTGCTCGCGGGCGTCTACAGCGGCGCGCGCTTTGCAGTCCCGCTCGGGGAATGGCTCGCGGGCCTGCCGCTGCTGGCGCCGATCGTGGAGTACACCGACACCGTTGCCTTCGGCATCGTCGTGGTCGGCGTCACTTATCTGACGCTGGTGATCGGTGAACTCGTTCCCAAGCGCTGGGCGCTGACCAATCCCGAGGTGATGGCCTCGCTCGTTGCGCGGCCGATGGAAATGCTCGCGCGCCTGTCGGCACCGCTGGTCTGGCTGCTGCAGGGCTCGACCGAACTGGTGGTGCGTGCCCTCGGGCTGCGCAAGTCCACGAGTCGCGGTCTGACCGAGGAGGAAATCCGCGGGATGATCGCGGAGGCGACACGCGCAGGCGTATTCCACGTGGAGGAGCACCGCATGATCGAGGCGGTACTGCGGCTGCCGGACCGGACGGTGCGCAATATCATGGTCCCGCGCGGGGATGTGGTGTGGCTCGACGTGGACGACAGCCGCGAGACGGTCTGGAACAGCGTGCGCGCGGGCAGCCATTCGCGCTACCCGGTCTGCCGTGGGGATCTGGACGGGCTGCTGGGAATTGTGCAGACCGGCGACCTCGCCGACTGGCTGCGCGATCCCGCGGCCGGCGATCTCGTGTCCAGGTTGCGATCGCCGCTGGTAGTGCATGAATCCACGCCGGTGCTGCGCTTGCTGAGCCTGTTTCGCGAGGCGAAGCTGAACTTCGCCGTCGTCGTGGATGAGCACGGTTCGATCGAGGGCATCGTGACACCCGGCAACATCCTGACGGCCATCGCCGGCGAGTTGCCGGAAGCGGCGAGCGAGGAAGTGCCGGAGGCGATCAGGCGCGACGATCAATCCTGGCTGATCGACGGACGCATGCCGATCGACGATGTCGAGCGGCTGCTGGGTTGCGGCAGCATGCGCTCCGGCGACGATTACACGACCCTGGCCGGTTTCGTGCTGGCGCAACTCGGGCACCTGCCGGTCACGGCGGAGACATTCCGCTGGCGCGGCCTGCGCTTCGAGGTCGTCGACATGGATGGCCGCCGTATCGACAAGCTGCTGATCAGTTGGCTGGCTCCGGAATGAGGCGATGAGCTACCAGCCGCGCCGGCCCGCCCGGCAGGAACTGCTGCGCATCCGCGGCCTCTCGCACCGTATTTTGCGCTGGGGGCCCGATTCGGACGACCCGGTGTTGCTGCTGCACGGGTGGGCCGACAGCGCGGACAGCTTCCAGTTCGTCGCAGACGAGATTTCGCCGCAATTGCCGCTGGCAGCGCCCGACTGGCGCGGTTTCGGGCAAAGTGAGTGGAGCCACGCAGGTTACTGGTTCCCGGACTACTACGCCGACCTCGAAGAACTGCTGGACCGGCTCTGCCCCAGGGGTGCCGCGCGACTGGTGGGACACAGCATGGGCGGCAATATCGCGATGGCTTATGCCGGCATCCGGCCGGCGCGCATCAGGAGTCTGGTCAATCTCGAAGGCTTCGGGCTGCCGCGTACGGATCCATCGCAGGCTCCGGCGCGCCATGCCAGATGGCTGGACCAGCTGCGCGAGTCACCGGAGACCGGCGATTATCAAAGCGCCGGCGAGCTCGCCGAGCGGCTGATCCGGCGCAACCCGCGCCTGGATGCGGATCGCGCCCTGTTCATCGCGAATTGCTGGACCAGACCGCTGTCTGGCGGTGGCGTGAGGCTGCGCGCCGATCCCGCCCACCGCATGGTGAATCCTTATCTGTACCGTCGCGAGGAAATGGAAGCCTGCTGGCGCCAGCTTACGGCGGCTGTGCTGATGGTAATCGGCGGGAAATCGGAGCTCGCAACGCGGCTCGGCGCGCAAGGCGGCGAGGCCGCTTTCCGGTCATGCGTCCCGAATCTGCAGATCCAGGTCTTGGCCGATGCGGGTCACATGATCCATCATGAGGAACCCGCGCCGGTCGCGCGGCTCATCGAGGATTTTCTGGCAGGCGCATGATGACATCCCGCCATGAATGGCCCCGCACGCTTCTGTGGACTACGGTGGTGGTTGCCGCCGGACTGGCGTGGTCGGGGCTGGCGCCATTCGACCGGCTGACCTGGTACCTGGAGATATTCCCGGTCGCGATCGTGTTCCCGCTGATGTACGCGACCGCCAGGCGCCACCCGCTGACGCCCTTGCTCTACGTCCTGATCGCATTCCACTCGCTGATCCTGATCCTTGGCGCGCACTACACCTATGCACGCGTGCCGCTCGGCTTCTGGGCCCAGGATCTCTTCGAGCTGTCGCGCAATCATTACGATCGCCTCGGTCACATCGCCCAGGGCTTCATTCCGGCGATTGCCGTCCGTGAAATATTCAAGCGCTGGTCGCCGGTGAAGCACGGCCCGTGGCTGGCATTCATGACGGTAGCAACCTGCCTTGCAATCAGCGCCAGTTACGAATTCCTCGAATGGTGGGTGGCCATCGCGGCCGGTGTTGCTGCGGAGGATTTTCTGGCGACCCAGGGCGATGTCTGGGACACACAGTGGGACATGTTCCTCGCGACCTGCGGCGCCATTGCGGCGATCGTCACGCTGTCCGGCGTGCATGACCGGGCGATCGCGAAACTGGTGGCGCGGTGAGGCGCCCCCTGCGCATATGGCTGCGGCGTACGATCAGCTACAAATGGGCGCGCCGCATCGCGGTCGCGGTCATCGGTGGCAGCGTGCTTGTGATCGGCATCATGATGGTAGTGTTGCCGGGACCGGCGATCATCATCATCCCGCTGGGCCTCGGCATCCTCGGCCTCGAGTTCGCCTGGGCGCGCATGTGGCTGCGCAAACTGCGCGCCACCGCCACGGATGTCGTCAATCGCGTGCGCGGCCGCAGAAAGGAGGACCGGCTGCCATGAGCGCGCACACGCTACGGTCGCCGCGAATCCCTAGGTTTCGAACAGCTGGCGCTGGATATCCCTGAATGACTTGAACTCCAGCGCATTGCCGCTGGGATCCAGCAGGAACATGGTTGCCTGTTCGCCGGGCTGACCGGCAAAGCGCAGCTGAGGCTCGATGACGAAGCGCACGCCCGCGGCTTTCAATCGCTGCGCCAGCGCCTCCCAGTCGGTCATTTCCAGCACCAGCCCGAAGTGCGGCACCGGGACATCGTGCCCATCCACCGGATTGCCGGCGGCCTCGCGCGGAGCGGATGCGGTGACATGACAGACCAGCTGGTGCCCGAAGAAATTGAAATCCACCCAGTTCTCCGCGCTCCGTCCCTCGGCACAGCCGAGCAACTGGCCATAGAAAGCGCGCGCGCCAGCCAGGTCGCGCACCGTGATCGCGAGATGAAATGGCGTCGGCGCCGCGCGTTCCGGCACGCTCCGCTGCACCCGGTACTCAGGCCGCGAGTTCTGCATTCATCGTGATCGCGGCGTTCAGCACCCGGCTCACCGGGCACCCGGTCTTGGCCTTTGCGGCCGCGGCCTCGAACTTCGCCCGATCCGCGCCGGGCGCGCGAACCGAGACGTCGAGATGGATCTTCGTGATCGAAAACCCGGCATCGGTCTTCTCGAGCGTGACCGCTGCCCGGGTGTCGATGCGCTCGGGCTTTATGCCGGCTTCACCGAGGATATTTGACAGCGCCATCGAGAAACATCCTGCATGCGCTGCACCGATCAGTTCTTCCGGGTTGGTGCCAGGGGTGTTCTCGAATCGCATGCCGAATGAATAAGGAATCGCTGACAGCGCGCCGCTGCCGGTGGTGATGGTTCCCTTGCCGTCCTTGAGGCCGCCCTGCCAGACCGCCGATGCCTTTCGCTCCATGATGTTCTCCTATCCGGTTCGTGATTGGCGTGCAGTGAGATAGTAGTGCCATAGCAGCCGCGCCGCGACCGAGCGCCAGGGGGCCCAGCGGGCGCTGATCTCCCGCTGCTTCGCCTGATCCGGTCTTCCGGGCAGCCGCTTCACTTTCTGCAGGGCGGCCGCGAGCGCCAGGTCGCCGCTCGGCCAGACATCGGGCCGGCGCAGCGCCATCAGGAAATAGATGTCGACACTCCAGGGCCCGAGACCGCGCATCGAGAGCAGCGTCTCGCGGCCATCGCGGTCCGCCGCGCGCGCGATGCCACTGAGGTCCAGCCGGCCGTCCCGGATGGCCAGCGCAAGTTCGTGGCAATAGGAGGCCTTCTGCCGTGTCAGGCCAAAGCGCCTGAGGCGGTCGACGCCATGCGCCGCTACCGCATGTGGCGTCATCTCGCCGAGTTCACTGCAGAGGCGCCTGAACAGCGTGCCCGCAGCGGCGATCGAAACCTGCTGCTCGAGTACGATATGGATCAGCGTGGCGAAGCCCGGCCGTCGGGCCCACATCGGAGGCATGCCGTGGCGCCGGAACAGGCCGGCGAGATCCGGGTCCCGGCGGGCGAGGGCGCGCGCGCCTGCCGCCAGCGAGGCATGCGTGAGGGC
>JBAQWM010000258.1:0-3454 GCA_049298915.1 Steroidobacteraceae bacterium
GCCCAGACCTCGGCCGCACCGGTGCGGCAATGCTCATCGACCCTGATGAATCCGCGCTCATCGAGCGCGACGCCTGAACCCTCGCCGAGGAGTCCGGTGGTGAATGGCCGGCGTCCGATCGCGACGACCAGTCGGTCGACCACAATTGTCTGCGCACCCTTGGCATCTGAATAGCTGACATGCACGCCGTCGGGACGGATCTCCGCGACCCCGACCCTAGCGCCGAGGCGGATATCGAGCCCCTGCTTTTTGAAATGGCGGGCTGCTTCCCTGGCGACCTGCCCGTCGGCGATCGGCAGGAACTGCTCGAGCGCCTCCAGGATGACCGTTTCCGAACCGAGCCGGCGCCACACGCTGCCAAGTTCGAGGCCGATGACGCCGGCACCGATGACGCAGAGGCGCTTCGGCACTTCCGTGAAATCGAGCGCGCCCCAGGAATCGACGATGCGCTTGCCGTCGAATGCGACGCCGCGAAGCGGGGTCGGCTCCGAGCCTGAGGCGAGCACGACATGACGGGCCTGCAGCATGCGCTGTTTCCCGTCGTGCCCGCTCAGTTCGACCTTGCGGCCGGCGAGCAGGCGCCCATGCCCGGTAAACGGCGTGACACCGGCGGCCTTGAACAGCGCCAGGATGCCCTGGGTGCTCTGCCGGACGATGGCATCCTTGCGCTTCTGCATCGCCGCGACATCGAAGCCGAGATTTCCGAGCTTCAGGCCGTGGCTTGCGAATTCATGCAGCGCACGGTGAAAGAGTTCCGAGGATTCCAGCAAGGCCTTGGATGGAATGCATCCGGCGTTGAGGCAGGTGCCGCCGAAGGCCGGGCTGCCGTCGCGATTCTTCCATTCGTCGATGCAGGCGACGGAGAGCTTGTTCTGCGCGGCCCGGATGGCCGCCGGGTAACCCGCCGGACCGCCGCCGATGACGATGACATCGAAACTGTCGGACATATGCGCCCTCCCGCTCAGACCTGCAGCAGCAGGCGCGCCGGGTCCTCCAGGACTTCCTTCACCGCGACCAGGAACTGGACCGCGTCGCGGCCATCGATGATGCGGTGGTCGTAGCTGAGGGCGACGAACATCATGGGCCGCACCACGACCTGTTCAGCCACCGCGACCGGGCGCGGCTGGATCTTGTGCATGCCGAGGATGGCGCTCTGCGGCGCATTGACGATCGGCGTCGACAGCAGCGAGCCGAATACGCCCCCATTGGTGATCGAGAATGTCCCGCCCGTCAATTCATCGAGGGTGATCGTGCCATTGCGCGCCCGCTCCGCGAATCCGGTGATTCCTTTCTCGAGCTCGGCGAAACCCATGCGGTCCGCATCGCGCAGGATCGGTACGATCAGGCCGCGGTCGGTCGATACGGCGACGCCGATATCGAAATATTCGTGGTAAACGATGTCGCTGCCTTCAACGGAGGCATTGACCACCGGAAAGCGCCGCAGCGCTTCGATGCAGGCTTTCACGAAAAACGACATGAAGCCGAGTCGCACGCCGTGGCGTTCCTCGAAACTCTCCTTGTAACGCGCGCGGATCGCCGACAGGGCCTGCATGTCGATCTCGTTGAATGTCGTCAGCAGCGCCTGCGTCTTCTGGGCCTCTACCAGGCGCTCGGCGATCCGGGCACGAAGCCTCGACATCGGCACGCGCTGGTCGCCGCGCGTGCCGCCCGGTGCGAGCGCGGGTCGCGCCGAGTCCAGATGCTGCGCCACATCGCCCTTGCTGATCCGCCCGTCGCGACCGGTGCCCGAAATGTCCGCCGCGGCCAGCCTGTTTTCCTCCACCAGTCTCCTGGCTGCCGGCGAAAGCTTGCCCGCTGGATCCTCCTTCCTGGCCGGCGCGGGTCTCGCCGCGGCGGATTTCGCGGGCGCCGCTGGCGGCTTCTTCGCCGGCGCCCCGGCCTCAGCACTTGCAGCGGCTTCATCGATGATGGCCAGCAATTCGCCGCTGCCGACGGTCGCGCCAGCCTCTTTTCTCAGGCTCGCAAGTACGCCGGTAATCGGCGCCGGCAATTCGAGGACGACCTTGTCGGTCTCCAGATCGGCAAGATTCTCATCGCGCGTGACCGGATCGCCGGCTTTCTTGTGCCAGGCGACGAGTGTCGCATCCGCGACGGATTCGGGCAGCTGCGGTACGCGGACTTCGGTGCTCATGAGGACTTCCTGCTCAAGCGTGCGCTCAGCTCTCCGCTCCCGCGCAATGCGGCATGGACCAGCGCCTGCTGTTCCTCGACATGCAGTGCATAGACACCGGTCGCCGGCGCGGCGGCGCTGTCACGCCCCGCATAGTGCAGCGCATGCCGCGGTCCAAGACCGGCCTGCAGGCGGTGGCGGATCTGGTACCAGGCACCCTGATTCTGCGGTTCTTCCTGGCACCATACGACTTCCCTGGCTTTGGCGTAACGTTCGACGACGGCCTGGTATTCATCGACCGGGAACGGATACAGCTGCTCGATGCGCACCAATGCTACATCGCCCTGCTGGTCGGCGCGACGCTGATCCAGGAGGTCGTAGTACACCTTGCCGCTGCAGAATACGATCCGGCCGACCTCGGCAGGCGCTATCGGCTCATGTTCGTCGATGACGGTGTGAAAGTACCCCTCGGCGAGATCGCTCATCGTCGAGGTCGAGTGCTTGTGGCGCAGCAGGCTCTTCGGCGTCATCACGATCAGCGGCTTGCGCAAGGCCCTCAGCATCTGCCGGCGCAACAGGTGGAACATCTGGGCGGGTGTGGATGGCACGCACACCTGGCAGTTCAGTTCCGCCGACAGCTGCAGGAATCGCTCCAGGCGTCCCGAGCTGTGCTCCGGGCCCTGTCCCTCGTAGCCATGCGGCAGGAACAGTGTGATCCCGGACAGGCGTTCCCACTTGGCTTCGCCCGAGGTGATGAACTGGTCGATGATCACCTGCCCGCCATTGGCGAAGTCGCCGAACTGGCCCTCCCAGATCACCAGGGCATCGGGGTCCGTTGTCGAATACCCGTACTCGAAGCCGAGCACGGCCTCCTCGGAAAGCGTCGAATCGGTTACCCGGAACTGGGCCTGCTGCGGATCGAGCTGCGCCAGCGGCACGTGCGTGCGCCCGCTCGCCTGGTCATGCCACACCGCGTGGCGATGGAAGAATGTGCCGCGGGCGGTGTCCTGCCCGGTCAGCCGGACCCGGCAGCCCTCCGTAAGCAGTGCCGCATAGGCCATGGTTTCGGCGGCGCCCCAGTCGAGCGGCAGGTCGCCTGCGTACATGCGCTTGCGGTCCTCGTTAATGCGCGCGACGCGCGGATGCAGTGTGAAGCCCTCGGGCACCCGGGTCAGGCCCTGCGCAAGCGCTTCAAGCCGTGCTGGCTCTACCGTCGTCGGCGGTCGCTCCGACCATTCACCCCGCGCATGGCGGCTCCAGTCAACCGTGTAGCGGTTGCCGGTGGTTCCGGCAAAAGCACGTGCCTGTGGCCGGCCTTCATCG
>JBAQWM010000259.1:0-3298 GCA_049298915.1 Steroidobacteraceae bacterium
GGCGTGTTGACGACGCGGACCATGGCGCCCGGCTTGACCGCTGCCTGGCCCACGACCACTACCTGTTCGCCGTCCTTCAGCCCTGTCACCACTTCGACGTAGGCGCCACTGCTGAGGCCGAGCGTTACCGGCCGCTCATCGGCCTTGCCATCCTGGACAACGAAGACCTTTTGCGGTCCATCGCCCTCGAGCAGCGCCGTGCGCGGAATCTGCAGTGCATCCGGCTTGCGTTCGTAAACGATGGCGACCCGCGCAAACATGCCTGGACGCAGCAGGCCGCCGGTTTCCGTGACCCGAATGCGTACGCTGAAAGTCGCCGTCTCCGCGTCCACATAGGGGCTGACCAGCGCAATGCGGCCGGCAAATGCCTGGCCTGGCACTGCATCAAAACCCAGTTCGGCGATCTGGCCGACAGCCAGCTTGGCCAGTTCGCGTTCCGGCACATTGACGCGCAATATCAGGGTGTCTAGATCCTCGACCACGAACAGCGCGCTGTCGGCGCTCTCGATGACGCCGCCGACCGGTGTGACCGTATTGCCCACCTTGACCACGTCAAGGCGCTGCGTGACGGTGCCAGAGATCGGCGAGCGGATCTCCGTATAGGAAAGTTGCAGGCGCGCCAGCTCCCAGGAGGCCCTGGCCGCTTCGAGTTCGTACTTGAGATTGTCGATAGAAACGGCGCTGATCAGGCCCTTGGCCTGCAACTCGGTATTGCGCGCATAGTCGCGCTCGAGTTTTCGCATCGTCGCCTCGGCGAGTGCGACTTCCAGGCGCAACTGGTCGCCATCGAGGCGCGCGAGGACCTGGCCCTCGCGGACGCGCTCGCCTTCGTCCACGAGCACCTGGCGGATCTCGCCCCGGACCTTTGGCATCACAAAGGCCTTGCGCTCCGATTCGATCGGCGCGGTTCCGGTATAGACAGCCGCCATCTCCGCACGCCGGGTGGCCGCTACTTCGACGGGGACGGCGGGGACTTCATCCTTCGCCTTGTCTCCCGCACTGTCGCCGTTGGCCAGATCGCAGGCGGTGAGGGCTAGGGCGGTGGCGAACATCAGCGATGCGAGCCAGATTCGCGCGGTTATTGAGACCTTGGTCTCGGTCCTGCAGTTGCGGCGGGTCACGTGCAAACTCCTCCCCATCAGAGTGTAGGCTATGCTACGGTCACTTAGTGTTGTAGTCAAGTATAACAGTAAAATAATACAACAACGAGCAAGTCGTTGAATTCACGAAATAAACTGATGATTACTGGGAACTGAAGGAAGTAAGGCGAGCCGGCTCCTGGGCAGCCGGCAATTCCGCGGCGTCGACCGCGATTTCAACCGCCTCATCGAGCACGGTATCAGGCGCTTCAGCCCGATCAAGGGCAGTGATGGATCCCAGCGGTTCCTCGCCATGTGCGGCACGCCGCGCATTTTCGCGCGCCAGACGCTCGGCGTCGAAGGCGTCACGCTCGGCGCGACGCTTGACAAGATTCAGGGAGACATCGAGTTGCGAGCGCACGCGCTCCAGCGCATCGACATCGCCCTGGAGGGCGACAAAATCCGGATTCTGCGCGATGCGCTGGTCGTGGAAGCGCTCGACGAGCGGCAGTATCGGCAGCGCCAGCGGCGCAGGGGTGAATTTGGCGGCGCTGATGCGGTCCCAGGGCAGCGCGCTCTCCTGCGTGCTCTCGCCGACGTCGGCGGTGCTCAGGAGCGAAGGCAGCGTGATATCGGGCACAACACCGCGGTGCTGCGTGCTGTCACCCGTGACGCGGTAGTACTTTCCAATCGTGACGGTCAGTTGCCCGAAGCCGGCTTTCGGACCGAGCGCATAGCGATCCAGCGGATAGAGATTCTGGACCGATCCCTTGCCGTAGGTCTGCTGGCCTACCACGAGCCCCCGGTGGTAGTCCTGGATGGCGCCCGCAAAGATCTCCGAGGCGGAAGCGCTTGCCCGATTGACCAGGACTATCAGCGGACCCGCCCAGGCGATGCCGGGCTCCGGGTCGTCCAGCACTTCGATGCGGCCGCTGGTCTCGCGCAGCTGCACCACCGGGCCATTGTCCACAAACAGACCGACCAGGCCGGTGGCCTCCGAGAGGTGACCGCCGCCATTGTTGCGAAGGTCGATGACCAGCGAATCGATACCTTCGCTTTTCAGCTGCTCGACCAGACGGTGGACGTCGCGCGTCGTGCTGCGGAAATCCTCATCGCCGGCGACGCGCGCCTGGAAATCCTGGTAGAAGCTCGGCACTTCGATGATGCCGATTCTGAATTCACGATCGCCACGGCGGATCTTCTGGACTTTTTTCTGCGCAGCCTGGGCCTCGAGCGTCACCTTGTTGCGGGTCAGCACCAGCAGCGTTTCCTTGGCGCCCGGCGTTGCGCCATCGGGAAGTATCTGCAGCCGCACCACGGTTTTTACCGGGCCGCGGATCAACTGTACGACGTCGTCCAGACGCCAGCCGACGACATCGGTCATTGGTCCCTCGCTGCCCTGGCCGACCGCCGTGATGCGGTCACCCGCCTTGAGCTCTGCCGATGCTGCGGCGGGCCCGCCGGGCAGCACATTCATGATGGTGACGTGATCGTCGACCAGCTGCAGCGATGCGCCGATGCCCTCATAGGACAGGCTCATCGCGATGTTGTATTCGTCGGAATTGCGCGGCGACAGGTAATTGGAATGCGGATCGTAGACGTGCGAGTAGGCATTCATGAATGTCTCGAAGACGTCGTCCGCAGTGACCTGCTCGATGCGCTTGGCGACACGCTCGTAGCGCTTGCGCAGGATGTCGCTGGTCTCCGGCCAGGACTTGCCGGCCAGCACCAGCGACAGCGCGTCGTTCTTCACGCGCTTGCGCCACAGTTCCTGAAGTTCGTCCTGCGAAGACGGCCAACCCTCGTCGCTGCGGTCGAATCGCAGGCTCTCGTCGAGCGTGAAGTCGGGTTCCTGGTCGAGCAGGGCGATTGCATGCTGCAGCACTTCGCGATTGCGCTGGCGGTAGCGCGAGAATATTTCGAAGGCCGGTGAAGCGTCCGCATTCCTGATTGCTTCGTCGAGCCGGTAGCGCAGGCGCTCGAACTCAGCGATGTCGCCAGCCAGCAGATAGCTGCGGCTGCCGTCCAGCGCCTGGACGTAGCGCTCGAAGATCAGGGCAGACATGTCGTCGTCCAGCGCGGCCTGCCGGTAGTGCTGTCGATCGACGACCTCCGAGACCAGGCGCATGACGCGGCGGTGGCGTTCATTCGCCGCCAGATCGCCGGACGAAGCGCTTGCCGGGGCAACGACGGCGGCGCGCTGCGCGCCGGAACCGCCG
>JBAQWM010000260.1:0-4043 GCA_049298915.1 Steroidobacteraceae bacterium
GTTGAGCGGGGCGAAGCGCTGCTGGCCGCGGCCGCCGCCGCCACGGCCATCGGTGATGCGGTAGGTGCCGGCGGCGTGCCAGGTCATGCGGATGAACTGCGGGCCGTAGTGGCCGAAGTCCGCCGGCCACCAGTCCTGCGAGTCGGTCATCAGCTTGCGCAGGTCCTTCTTGAGCGCCTTGTAGTCGAGGCTCTTGAACGCCTTGGCGTAGTTGAATCCCGTGCCCAAGGGGTCGGACTTCGAGGAATGCTGGTGCAGCAGGTCGAGGCGCAGCTGGTTCGGCCACCAGTCGCGGTTGGTCCTGCCAACGCCGGCCGTGTGGTTGAACGGGCACTTGCCCGCGCCCTGGTCTTTCACCTTCATGTCCATCTTTACTCTCCGATCGCATCCGGTTGTCGCCGAGACTTGTATTTCACGCCCGCAGGCATGATTTGTAAAATCGATTGTTCAAATGGCTGCGATTGCGCCAGCCTATCCCCGCGCGAGCCGGAAACCTGGCTATCGACAAGCGCGTGAGCCGCGCACACAGAAAACTCGCCGGCAACGGGTAACGGAGCGCGGCATCGGCCGACGCTTCGGGCTCCGGAAACTGGATCCCGGCCTTGACGGCAGCGCTGGCCTCGATGCGTTCCGCCAGCCCGCGGCGCCGCACTGAAGAGTCCGCCCTGGTCTGATCAGCGCACAGGCTCAATCAGCATTCAGTCATTCAAGGGATCATGCGGGTACTTCTAAGGTATTGTTCGTGAAAAGATATTTCCCGATACGGGTGACAGCCCGCAGGAACGGTGCGACCATCCGGGCCGCGCACCCTGCACTGATAATAAGGCGTCGCAGTGGCAATCCCGTTCCGACTCCAGGCGGCGGCCTGTCTTCTGTCCGTCCTGCCACTACCTTCGGCGGCTGCCGGGGATTCAGCGTTCCGGATGCCGGATCAGCTCAGCACGTTTGACGATGGGCGCAGGCCGATCGAGTCGCTCTACCGCTCCTACCTGAAGCTGCGGGACGCTGGCTGGACGCTCGAAATCATCGCGAATTCCGAGCCCACGGGCACGACGCAGGCGCTGCCGATCATCGCGCTCTGCTCGCCCGCGCGCGGGCCAGCACTCTGGATCCTTGCGGGTATCCACGGCGAAGAGCCGGCCGGACCGAATGCGATCGCCGCGGCCATAGACGAGATCGCTGAACTGGGCCGAAAGCAGCCGGTGGTGTTGTTGCCTCTGCTGAATCCGCAGGGCTATGCGCGCAACTGGCGCTACCTGAATGTCGCGACCTATACGGAGAGCATCGACGGGCAGAGCGTCGGCGATTCCTCGCATCTGCTGCCATCGCCGGAAGATCCGGAAATTCCCCGCGCATCGTCGCCGTCGAGTCCGGAAGCCGGCGCCATCACGGCTTTCGTGCTGCGCCAGCTCGCCGACTATCCCCCGCTCTACAGCATCGACCTGCACGAGGACAATCTCATCGACCAGGGTTACGTCTATTCGCAGGGCAGAGCGGGCGCGAGCGACCCCCTCGCCATCGAGGCGGTCGCCGTGCTCAGGGAGAATGGCGTCCCGCTCAAGATGGGCGGCGAGACCCGGTTTGGCGAGCCGGTGGCCGACGGCATCATCGGTCCGGTCATCGACAGCTCCATCGACGAGTTCATGAGCAGCAGCGAGCTCATCGTCGAAGGCCGCCCGCAGCCGGGGCCCGCCGCGCGCACCGTGCTCGTGTTTGAGACGCCCGCCGCCACGCTTCCACTGGAACGCCGCATCGATGCGCATGCAGCCCTGATCCGCCGCCTGGCGGCCCTGATCGCCGGAAGCGTCGCGAGCGCGTCGCCGCGCGGTTATGGAATCCGCCTCGAGGAAGGGTGGATCCCGATGGCGGATGGAGCGCGCCTGTCGGTGGATCTCTATCGTCCCGATGGCGCCATGACCGGGGAGAAATTTCCGGTGCTTCTGGAATACCTGCCCTATCGCAAGCGCGAGGGCCGCGGCCGTAACTACCCCCTGTATTCCTATTTCGTGGAACGCGGCTACGTGGTCGCGGCGGTCGATATCCGCGGCACCGGCAACAGCGAGGGCCGCCTGATCCCGCATGAGTATTCCGAGATCGAGCAGGAGGACGGCGAGCTCGTCATCGACTGGCTCGCGAGGCAATCCTGGTCGAACGGAAGGGTCGGCATGTTCGGCATCTCCTGGGGCGGCTTCAATTCGATCCAGATGGCGCTGCGCAATCCGCCGGCCCTGAAGGCGATCATCGCGGTCGATGCGACCGAAGATCTGTACCAGGAGGACGTGCATTACATGGACGGCATCATGCACGTGGATTCCTGGGAAATGAGCCAGGATCTCGACAACGCGCGCCCGGGTGCGCCGGATTACCGGATCGACGAGGCCTATTTCCGCGACCGCTTCGACACCGAGCCCTGGATGCTGACCTACAAGAGCCAGCAGCGCGACGGTCCATTCTGGGACCGCGCCGCGGGCCGGGATCGCTACCAGGACATCCGCATCCCGAGCTTTCACATCGGCGGCTGGTACGACGGTTACCGCGACAGCATCCCGCGAATGCTCGCGAATGTGAAGGCGCCGGTGAAAGCCATGATCGGCGCCTGGTCCCATGCCTGGCCGCACGAGTCTTATCCGGAACCGGGCATGGAATGGCGTCACGAGGCCGTGCGCTGGTTCGATCACTGGCTCAAGGCCATCGATACCGGCATCCTGGATGAACCGCGCTTCGCGGTCTATGTCCGCAACTGGCATCCGCCCGGTCCCTATCTCGAATACGCGCCCGGCAGCTGGCGCTACGAGGAGGGCTGGCCGATCGCGCGCGTCCGGGATGAAGTCCTCTATCCGCAGGACGATCACACACTCGGCCCAAGTGAGCCGGCCGCCGCGACGCATCTCCTGCGCTACCTCCCCGCGGTCGGCATCGAGGCCGGCGGGCCCGTGATGTGGTGGGGTGACGTGGCACATGACCAGCGCCCGAGCGATGCCTTCAGCCTGACTTACGACAGTGCGGCCCTCTCCGAGGACATCGAGATCCTCGGTTTGCCGCGTGTCAGGCTCGCGGTCTCCGCCGACGCGCCACGCGCCAACTGGATCGCGCGCCTGTCCGATATTGCGCCGGATGGCACGGTAACCCAGGTCGCCGGCGCCGCTATCAACGGAACCCACCGGCGGTCGGCGCGCGAACCATCGGCGATCATTCCGGACGAGCGATTCACGATCGACATCGAGATGCATTTCATGTCCTGGGTCTTTCCCAAAGGGCATCGCATCCGGCTCGCCGTCAACAATGCGCAGTGGCCGATGCTCTGGCCGACACCCGACCCGATGACGACATCGCTCCATCTGGGCGCCGGTTCGCGGCTGTTGTTGCCGGTCGTGCCTTTCGAGCAGCGACCGCTCCCCGCCTTTCTGCCGCCCAGGCAGGACCCCGCGATGTCCGGTTTCGAGTCGCTCGAAACCGGCACCAGTTCAGGCTACGGAGAGATCTCTTCCATCGAGCGCAATCCGCAGACCGGGGCGGCTACCGCCACCGCCAGCAACAGCGGTGCCAGCCGTTATCCCTGGGGAATTGAGCGCTACCATGAAACCATCCGCCACAGCGTCAAGGACAGCGAGCCGGCGAACGCGTCCATGCTGGGCTCGCACCGGATGGAGGTGGAACTGCCGGGCCGCAGGCTGAGCTGGGAGGCCAGTCTTTCATTCCAGAGCGATCATGAGAATTTCTATTACAGTTACCAGCGCCGCCTTTCGGAGAACGACCAGTTGCTGCGCGAGAAGACCTGGACCAGGACGATACCGCGGGATTTCCAGTGACCACTCATCGGGCCGGTGTGTTCGCGCTGGCTGTTAAGCTGTTCGAGGGCAGGGCCGTGCACGGTGACCTGGAGGCACTCCGATGAAATCGCAGAAGCACGCCATCGATCCTGAAGGGCAGCGGCTCCCGATCAAGCTCGATTCGACCTCGAATGGCGAGTTCGAGCCGGTACCGCTCTCGCGCGCCAACCGGATCGCCAATCAACTGGCACAGGAAGCGGCCACCCGCAATGC
>JBAQWM010000261.1:0-5187 GCA_049298915.1 Steroidobacteraceae bacterium
GTTCGGATTTAAGCGCGGCGAGCAGGTGATGACGGTTCACGCGAAACGGATCCTCGTCCGGCCACAGCGTCTGGATGATTTCAAGCGCCGGATCCCGCCCGTAGGACTGGATCACCAGCAGCCGGCCATTCGGCGCCAGACTTCGCACCAGCGGGGCCAGCACCCTCTGCGCCTTGAATTCCGCCGGCATCCTCGCGCGCCATGGCTGCGAGGCCACGATCAGGTCGTAGCTCTCGAATGTCTGGCCGGGCTTCGGGATAACGCGATCGAGCAGGAACTGCCGGTCCTCGCGATACATCACCAGCACCGACGGGCGCACGTATACGGGATTGCCGGTGCGCGGACTCGGCGTAGTCTGCCAGCCGAAATCGAGAGTCGAGGCCAGCTCATCGATCTGCTCCGCATACTCGTGCGAGGTCTGCCCTTTCAGCCGGACTTCATGCCAATTGAGAGCGGCGGCGCTCTGGATGTCGCGCGGCATCAGCCTCGGCGCCTCGGAGTAGTTCAGATTCGTCATCACCAGCACGGTGGCGGGATGTTCCAGGAAGCGGTCCGGCATCTTCTCGAGGCCGAGCCGCACGTCTTCCAGGCTGATTTCCTTCGCGACTACGAGTAGTGGCAGCGTAGGTCCCTGCCAGTGCGCACTGCGCATGACACGCGCGAGCACCGTGCCGTCGCCCATGCCGGCATCGAAGATGCGCACCGCCGGCGGCGTCGGCTGGATGTGCTTCAGTTCCAGCGTGGCGCGCTGCGCGATCGCGGATTTCTCGTTGCAGGTGTTGACGAATGCAAGGTATTTCTGGCGATTGTCGTAAAAACGGAACGGCGTCGCCGCAGCACTGCGCGCCGGCGCACCCCCGGCCGAACCGGTGATACGCGCATTCATCGCTGGCCGCCCGCGCGGCCCGCGACGAGGTCCCTGGCGATTTGCGCGACATGCTCGCCCTGGAAACGGCACATTCCGAGCTCGAGCGCGGTCGGCATGCGCGATTCGTCGCCCGCGCCCGTGATGCTGCTCGCGCCATAGGGCGTGCCGCCCGTCACTTCCTTCATGGTCGTGATGCCCGGCGCCGAGTATGGCAAGCCGACGACGATCATCCCGTGGTGCAGGAGCGTCGAATGGAAGGACGTGATCGTGGTCTCCTGTCCACCGTGCTGGCTCTGCGTGCAGGTGAATACGCCGGCCACTTTTCCGAGCAGGGCATTCTTGCCCCATAGCGGGCCGGTCTGGTCGAGGAAATTGCGCATCTGGGCGCACATGTTGCCGAAACGGGTCGGCGTGCCGAAAAGAATCCCGTCATAGTCCCCGAGTTCGAGCGGGTCAGCGACCGGCGCTTTCTGGTCCAGCTTGTAGCCGGACTGGCGTGCGACCTCGAGCGGCACCAGTTCCGGCACGCGCTTTACGGCCACCCGGGTGCCGGCGACATTCGCCGCGCCTTCCGCCTGTGCGTACGCCATCCGCTCGACGTGACCCCAGCTGCTGTAATAGAGGACGAGGATGCTTGCCACAGTTTCTCCCTTGCTCAGGCCGCCGCACGCGACCGGCGGCGCAGGAATCCCCTGAGCACTTCGGCGTAAGCGACCGGCTCATCCAGATTCGCGAGGTGGCCCGCGCCCGGAATCCAGGCCCGCTCTGCGTGCGGCAGCACCTGCATCAGGCGATCGCCCGCCGCGAGTCGGGCTGGAGCGTCGTGGGACCCGTTCACAATCAGAACCGGCATGGTCAGCCGCGCCAATGCCGCGGTATCGACCGGGTCTGCGACCGCAGGTTCGGGACCCGCGAGATCGGCGCCCGGGTAACGCGCCAGCATGCGATCGAGGAGAGACCGCGATGCCGGATCCCCGCCATGCAGCCGCATCAGCGGGTGCTCGCGCCAGGCCCGGCGGAAGGCGTCCATGCCGGACTCTCGCACCAGAGCGAGAAATGGCGCAAGCGCCAGATCATCGTCGGATTCCGGTTCGCCGGCCTCCAGGAAATCCGGCGGTCCGTCCAGCACCAGGCCAGCTACGCGCTCGGGAAACTGCAGTGCGACCGCGAGCGCCGCGCGCGCACCCTGCGACATGCCTACAATCACCGCCAGGTCCACCACAACATGGTCCAGAAGCGCCAACAGGTCGCCGGCATCGGCGCCAGGATCGGGCCTGCCCGTGGACTTCCCGAAACCGCGACGATCGTGGCGCAGCACGCGCATCGAGCCTGACATCCGCGCGGCCTGCGGTTCCCACAATTCGAGATCGAGCGTCCAGCCGTGAATGAAGACGATCGCAGGACCTTCGCCCGCGTCGCGATAGCGCAGCAGGACGTCACCCTGGCGGAGATATCGGTCGATCGTCTGCACGCTATTTCGAATACCGAAAAAAAGTTCGCAAACAGGCTACGAGCGTGCGACGACAGCGTCAAGCACGGCGTGCGACGCCCTCAGACCTGTGCGCTCAGCGAGATTCCGGGTACACGAGCCAGTTCGGCGGAGATCTGCCGGCTCGCTTCCTGAAGCATCGACAGCCGCTCGCGCACCAGCTTGACCTTGGCCACGCGCCGCGAATGGCTTGACGAGTTAAGCGCGGCGACCACGCGGCCGCCCTGGTCGTGCACCGGCACGGCGACGGCAACGACGCCGTAGGCGAGTTCATCTTCGACCGCCGAGTAACCGTTGCGCCGGCAATCATCGATCAGCTGCCGGATCTTGCGCGGGTCAGTCACCGTGGCATCCGTCAGGGCCACGAACTGCTGCGTGCGAAAATACGTGTCCAGGCGGTCCGCCGCGAGCCCCGCCAGCAGCACCCGACCCATGGATGTCACATGCGCCGGGAACCGGCTGCCGACATGGGCCTCGAGTCGCACCAGAGTGCGCACCGAGGTGCGAGCGACATAGACGATGTCGTTTCCATCCAGCACCGACAATGCCGCCGAGTCCCCGGTCTGCCGTGCGAGCTCCTCGAGGTGCGTCTTCGTCAGGTGCTCGATGTCCATCGACTCGAGATAGGCTGCGCCGAGCTCCAGCACCTTCGGCCGCAGCAGGAACGACCTCCCCCGCCGCATGACATAGCCGAGTTCCTCGAGCGTCAGCAGGCAGCGGCGCGCGGTCGCGGCCGGCATGCGCGAGATCGCCGCCACCTCTGACAGCGTCAATGGCGAATGATCGCGCCCGAAGGCGCGGATGACCTGAAGGCCCTTCGCAAGCCCGCCCATGGCTTCCCGCCGCCGCGCTGTAGGCTGGTTACGTGGCACGACACCAGTCTATTTCGATATGCGAAGAAGAAAAAGCGCGTGTTGAGGGCGCACTTGACGGCAGGCGCATGCTGCGTTCAGCATGTTCGGTAGTCGAATCCATTTTCGCTATACGAAAGAGACGTCTGGAGCGGCGGCAGGAGGCACGGGGGTCGATGAAGATCGGATCTCAGGCGCGGCGCAGTTCGGCAGTCTCGGCGTCGAATGCCGATGCCATCGTGGTACGCGGGCTTGACCTGTGCCGGGATCTCATCGGCAGTGTGACCTTCACCGACCACGCCTGGCTGCTGGTGACCGGCGAACTCCCGACCGCGGCTCAGCGGCGCCTGCTCGATGCAACCCTGGTCGCAATCGCCGAGCATGGCCTGGTGCCCAGCGTGGCCGCCGCCCGCATGACGTACGCCGCCGCACCGGAGGCGATGCAGGGCGCGGTCGCCGCCGGCATCCTTGGCTGCGGGTCCGTGATACTGGGCTCGGCGGAATCGGCGGCCCGGTTTTTCGCCGAGGTGCATGAACGCAGCGACGCCAATTCGCCGGACGCTGCAGTCCGCGACGCGCTCCTCGCGGCAAAAAAGGAGCAGCGCGCCGTTCCCGGATTCGGGCATCCGCTCCACAGGAAACTGGACCCGCGAGTGAAGCGCCTGCTCGAAATCGCCGAGCAGACCACCCTCGCCGGCCGGCACGTTGAAATCGCGCGCGCGGTGGAGAAAATGCTTCCGGAAACCACCGGCAAGCCGCTGGTCATGAATGTCTCGGGCGCGATAGCTGCAGTCCTGCTGGATGCGGGTTACCCGCTGCTCGCCGTCAAGGGTGTGCCGATGCTCGCGCGCACAGCCAGCCTGATCGCGCATCTCGTGGAGGAACAGGAGCGCCCGCTTGGCTTCGTGCTGGCTCACGGCGGCGCCGCCGCGGTCGCCTACGATGGCAAGGCCCCGCCCGGATTCGTGCCGAGCGACTGATGCTGCAGCCCGTCCTCCGCGGCGTCCGCATTGTCGAACAGGGAACGTTCATCACCGGACCTTGCGCCAGCATGATGCTCGCCGACCTCGGTGCCGATGTCATAAAAATCGAGTCGCCGGAAGGCGACCCCTACCGCAGCTACCAGGAAGGGCACTATTCGCCGCACTTCCAGGCCTACAATCGCAACAAGCGCAGTCTGGTCTGCGACCTCAAGCAGCAGGCGGATCGCGGGATATTCGACCAGTTGATCGCGGATGCGGATGTCTATCTGCAGAATTTCCGGCCTGGCACCGCGGATCGGCTGGGCGCGGGTCTCGAGCGCCTGCACGGCATCAATCCGAAACTCGTTTACTGCTCGATCAGCGGATTCGGCGCCGACGGCCCGTACGCCGAGCGGCCGAGTTACGACTCGGTGGCACAGGCATTGTCCGGTTTCCTGAGCGTGGTAGTGGATCCGGAGCGACCGCGATTCATGGGACCTGCGCTGGCCGACGCGATTACCGGAATCTACGCCGCGTACGGCATTCTCGGCGCGCTGTTCGAGCGCACACGCACCGGCCATGGCCGCCTGGTCGAAGTCTCGATGCTCGAGGCCATGGCGCACTTCGCGGTCGAGCCATTCGCCGCCTTCTTTGCGCTCGGCGTCGTCCCGAAGTCCAGCGATCGTCCGCGGCTCGCCCAGGCCTACATCCTGCGGACCGCGGATCAGCGCCTGCTGGCCATCCACCTGTCGTCGCTCGAGAAGTTCTGGCAGGGCCTGCTGACGGCACTGGCGGCCGCTGAGCTGGATCGCGACGCGCGCTTCGATACGCGGCTGAAGCGCATCGAGCATTACGAAGCGCTTGGCGAAGAACTCGACCGGCGTTTTCGCCAGCGCCCGCTGGCCGAGTGGGCCGCGCGACTGTCCGCCAACGACGTGCCATTTGCGCCGATCAATGGCGTCGATTCGGTGGTCGAGGACCCGCAGGCGCGCCACCTGGGCCTGATCGTACCGGTGG
>JBAQWM010000262.1:0-4132 GCA_049298915.1 Steroidobacteraceae bacterium
GTGCTGGCGCTGACGCGCCAGGCGCTGCCGGCACAGTCGCGCGATCCGGCGCAACTGGACGCAATGCGCCGCGGCGGCTACGTGCTGGCCGATTGCGCCGGCAAGCCGCGATGCATCCTGATTGCGACCGGCTCCGAGGTCGCAATCGCGGTCGAGGCGGCGAACCAGCTTGCACAACATGGCATCGGGGTGCGGGTCGTCTCGATGCCATGCACCAGCGTGTTCGACGCGCAGGATGCGTCCTGGCAGGCGACGGTACTGCCGCGGGACGTCGATTGCCGTGTTGCGATCGAGGCGGGCGCCACCGACGGCTGGTGGCGCTACGTCGGCGTCCGCGGCCGCGTACTCGGTATGACGGGCTTCGGCGCCTCCGGTCAGGGCAAGGATCTGTTCCGGCATTTCGGCTTTACTGCCGGGACCGTCGTGCAGACTGTTGAATCGATGCTGAACATGGGAGACAAATGACCATGGCGATCAAGGTGGGCATCAATGGCTATGGCCGCATCGGCCGGAATGTGCTGCGCGCACTCTACGAATCGAAGCGCAATGGCGAAATACGGATAGTCGCGCTCAATGATCTCGGTGATGCGAATACCAACGCGCACCTGACACGGCACGACACCGCGCACGGCCCGTTCCCGGGCAAGGTCGCAGTCGAAGGGGATCACTTGGTCGTGGACGGCGACCGCATCCGGGTGCTGGCGGAGCGTGATCCATCGAGACTGCCATGGGGGCAGCTCGGCGCCGAGATCGTGTTCGAGAGCACGGGACTGTTTGCCAGCAGGGAGAAGGCATCAAAGCACCTGGCGGGCGGCGCGAAGAAAGTCCTGATTTCGGCGCCGGCCGATGGCGTCGACGCGACCATCGTCTACGGCGTCAATCATGGCATCCTGCGCCGTGACATGACGGTCATCTCGAACGCATCCTGCACGACCAACTGCCTGGCACCGCTGGTGAAGCCGCTGCACGATTCCGTCGGCGTGCTGAGCGGGATCATGACGACCGTGCACGCCTACACCAATGACCAGGTGCTGACCGACGTCTACCACAGCGACCTGCGGCGCGCCCGCTCGGCGACGATGTCGATGATCCCGACCAAGACGGGCGCAGCTGCGGCGGTCGGCCTGGTGCTGCCGGAGCTGAAGGGGAGGCTCGACGGCTTCGCGGTGCGCGTTCCGACCATCAATGTGTCGCTCGTGGACCTGACATTCACCGCCGGGCGGGCAACCAGCGCCAAGGAGGTCAACGACATCCTGCGCGATGCCGCGAATGGCGCACTCAAAGGAATCCTCGAGTACACCGAAGAACCGCTGGTCTCGGTCGATTTCAATCACAACCGGGCATCCGGTACAGTCGACGCCCCATTGACCAAGGTGGTGGGCGGCACGCTGGTCAAGGTCTGCGCCTGGTACGACAACGAATGGGGCTTTTCCAACCGGATGCTGGATACGGCGCTGGCCTGGGCGCGCGCGTGAAGTGCCGGCGCATGTCGGATCTGGATCTCGGCGGCAAGCGGGTCCTGATCCGCGAGGATCTCAATGTCCCGGTCGCCGACGGTCGGGTCACGAGCGATGCGCGGATCCGTGCTGCGCTGCCGACATTGCAGCTCGCGATCGGGCGCGGCGCGCGCGTGCTCGTGATGTCGCACCTGGGCCGGCCCAGGGAAGGCACCCGGGACCCGTCCTGCAGCCTCGCGCCGGTTGCGACGCGCCTGGCGGAATTGCTGGGGAAGCCCGTGCGGCTGGCCGACGAATGGCTGGACGGCGTGGAAGTCGGGCCGGGCGAACTCGTGCTGCTCGAGAATGTGCGGTTCAACCTGGGAGAGAATGGCGATGATGAGGGTCTCGCCAGACGCATGGCAGCACTCTGCGACATCTTTGTCATGGATGCGTTCGGCACCGCGCATCGGGCCGAAGCCAGCACCCATGGCATCGCCCGCTTCGCACCAGTGGCCTGCGCCGGCCCGCTGCTGGCACGCGAGCTCGAAGCGCTCGAGACTGCGCTCGAAAAGCCCGCGCGACCGCTGGTCGCGGTGGTCGGCGGCTCCAAGGTCTCGACCAAGCTCACCGTGCTGGAAAAGCTGATCGAGAAAGTGAATCAACTCGTGGTTGGCGGCGGAATCGCAAACACCTTTCTTGCGGCCACCGGCATGCCGGTTGGCAAGTCCCTGCACGAGCCGGCAATGACCGACGTCGCGGCGCGACTGCTGGCCCTGGCGCGCAAGCGCGGCGTCATGATCCCGCTTCCGTCGGATGTCGTCGTCGCGAGCGAGATTTCCGCCGCTGCTGCAGCTCGCGTACTGCCCGTCACCGGGGTCGGGAGCAGCGACATGATCCTCGACATAGGGCCGCAGACGGCCGGGCAGATTGCGGAAATCATCATGAAAGCGCGCACCGTCATCTGGAATGGACCGCTCGGCGTATTCGAATTCGACCAGTTCGGCAATGGCACGCGGGTGCTGGCGCAGGCGATCGCGGGCAGCGAGGCGTTTTCAATCGCGGGCGGTGGAGATACTCTGGCCGCAATCGAAAAATTCGGCGTCGGCACGGACATATCCTATGTATCGACCGGCGGGGGCGCCTTTCTCGAATTCGTCGAGGGCAGGACGCTGCCGGCCGTCGCGATGCTGGAGCAGCGTGCGGCCGCCTGAGCGCCGACAGACGAGGCAGTCATGACCAGGCGAACAAAGATCGTGGCAACGCTCGGGCCGGCGACCGATTCCGATCGTGCGCTCACGGACCTGATCGCGGCGGGCACCGACCTGGTGCGCGTGAATTTCTCGCACGGCGTCTTCGACGACCATGCCCGTCGTATCGGCCGGGTGCGTGCAGCCGCAACGCGCGTCGGCCGTGTGGTTGGCATCCTGGGCGACCTGCGGGGACCCAAGGTCCGCATCCAGCGTTTCGCCTCGGGCAATGCAACGCTGGTCGATGGCGAGTCATTTGTGCTGGACCCGGCATTCGATCCCGACGCCGGGACCGACAAGATTGTCGGCGTGGCCTACGAATCCCTGCCACGGGACGTGCGGCGCGGCGACACGCTGCTCCTGAATGACGGGCTGATCGCGCTCGAAGTGACAGGTGTGGAGGGGACGAAGGTCCACACGCGCATCACGATGGGCGGCGAGCTCACCGACATGAAGGGTCTCAACAAGCTTGGCGGCGGCCTGTCCGCAGGCGCGCTGACCGACAAGGACCGCGAGGACATCCGCATGGCTGCGGCGCTTGCGGTGGACTACCTGGCGGTGTCCTTCGTCCGTGTCGCGAACGACGTGATCGAGGCCCGCGACCTGTTGCGCGCTGCCGGTGGCGAGGGGGGGATCGTCGCGAAGATCGAGCGCCGCGACGCGATCGATCATCTCGAGGCAATCATCGATGCGAGCGCCGCCGTGATGGTCGCGCGCGGCGACCTCGGCGTCGAGGTCGGGTACGCGGAGTTGACCGGGCTGCAGAAGCGGATCATCGGTCTTGCACGCGCGCGCAACCGGCTGGTGATCACTGCGACCCAGATGATGGAGTCGATGATCCATGCGCCGGCGCCGACCCGTGCGGAGGTTTCGGACGTCGCGAACGCGGTAATGGACGACACCGATGCCGTGATGCTGTCCGCGGAAACGGCGGTCGGCAAGCATCCGGACAAGGTGGTACGTGCGATGGCACAGGTCATCGAAGGCGCGGAAAAGTGGCAGACGTCGAACCGGCCCGACATGCAGCGCGCCGACGGGGATTTCGCCCGCACCGACGAAGCGATCGCGGCGGCGGTGATGTACACGGCCAATCACATGGACGTGCGGGCGATCGTCGCGCTGACCGAATCGGGCTCGACCGCCCTGTGGATGTCGCGCATCCGTTCCGATATCCCGATCTACGCGTTCACTCGGCATGCCGCGACCCAGCGGCGCGTGACCATGTACCGTGGCGTCTATCCCGTGGACTTCGACGTCACGCATCCGGCGCCGGAACAGATGTATCCGTCGATATTCCAGCGCCTGATCGACAGCGGTCTCGCCACCGATGGCGACCTGATCATCGTCACCAAGGGCGAATTGTCGGGCGTCTCCGGCGGAACCAATACGATGAAGATCATCAAGGTCCAGCGCCCCGCGGCATGATCCGGGCTCACATGCGTGGCC
>JBAQWM010000263.1:0-6675 GCA_049298915.1 Steroidobacteraceae bacterium
GCGTTCCTGATGTACATCCTGTTCCTGCAGCTCGCGAGCGCCCACCACCTGCTGGTGGAGCCCGGCCTGAGCTCGGAGTGGAAGGTGTTCAACACCAGCTATGCGATGTACCTGGCGGTGCTCGGCAGCCTGATCCACGGCCTCAGCGTGCCGGGCGCCATGGAAGCGGCGCAGCGCGCGCGCGGCTTCAACAGCGGGATATTCCAGTGGCTGCGCAAGGCGCCCTGGGGCAATCCGGCGTTTTCCGGCATGTTCCTTTCGCTCGTGATGTTCGGATTCCTCGGCGGCATCTCGGGCGTCGTCATGGGCACCGAACAGATCAACATCATCATGCACAACACGCTCTACGTTCCCGGGCATTTCCATGGCACCGTGGTCGCGGGCACGACGCTGGCGTTCATGGCGATCAGCTACCTGCTGGTCCCGCTGGTGTTCCAGCGCGAGCTGCGGTTTCCGCGCCTGGCGAGATGGCAGCCCTATGTATTCGGGCTGGGGGTCGCGGGACTGTCGCTGTTCATGATGGGCGCCGGAACGCTCGGTGTCGCGCGGCGGCACTGGGACATCACTTTCACGACCGCGCCCTTCGATTTCAGCTATCCGCCGACGGCATTCCTGATGCTGGCGCTCAATGGCCTGTCGGCGATCGCCGCCGCGCTCGGGGGCCTGATGTACATCGTGATCGTGGTCGCCTCCGTGTTCTTCGGCAAGCCGGTGCGCGACAAGATCATCCTGGCGGCGCCCTCCGGCCAGCCGGTCTCGGGCGCGGTCGCTTCCTACGGCAGTGCAGGGACGCTGCGCATACCGGGCACGCTGACACTGGTCGGCGTGTTCTTTATCGCCTTCGTGCTGTACTACTTCGTCAACTGGAAGTACCTGTCCGAAATCTGGCCGATGCGATAGGGCGCGCCGTGAGGAACGGTCCCATGATCCTCGCGGCGCTTTTGCTCGCTACGGCTGCGAGCGCAGCGACGCCGGAACCGGTAGCGCCCGCCTTCGACGCGCGGCTGGCACTGGAGCTGAGCCAGGCTGCGATCGGGCGCCGGCTCCCGGATCTCGAATTCACGGACCAGACCGGGAAACCCCGCACGCTCGCGGGATTCCGCGGCCGGCCGCTGATCATCAGCCCGGTCTACACGAGCTGCTTCGGCGTGTGCCCGACCACCACGACCTACCTGAAGCGGGCCACCAAGGCGGCCCATGAAGTGCTGGGGGCGGGCTCGTTCCAGGTGCTGACGATCGGCTTCGATGCCGCCAACGACACGCCGGAGCGCATGGGCCAATTCGCCTCCGCGCGCGGGCCATTTCCGCCGGAATGGAGCTTCGGCGCTGCCGATGCCGCAACCATCGGAGCGCTGATGACGGGGCTCGGATTCACGTACGCGCCATCGCCGCGCGGCTTCGATCACATGATCCAGGCGACGATCGTCGATGCCGACGGCGTCGTCTACCGCCAGGTCTACGGGCAGGAATTCGAGCCGCCGCAGCTGGTAGACCCGCTGAAGCGCCTGCTGCTCGGGCAACGCGCGCGCGAGGACACGCTCGCGGCCATGATCGAGGGCGTGCGCCTGTTCTGCACCGTCTTCGATCCCAAGAGCGGCCGCTACCGCTTCGACTGGTCGATCGTGCTCAGCTTCATGATCGGAGTGCTGTGCTTCACGGGCATCGCCGTGTTCCTCTGGCACAGCTGGCGCCGCGCCTCGTGATGAAGACGCCGCGGCAATGGCTGCGCGCGGCATTCGGCGCGCTCGAGGCGCTGTGCTCCCGGGTCTTCACGCCGGCGTGGAATCCGCTGTTGCAGCTCGGGGCGCTCGGCTGGTTCTTTTTCTGGGTGGTCGCGGTCAGCGGCATCTACCTGTACGTGTTCTTCGATACCGGCATCACTCGTGCCTACGACACGGTCGAGGCGCTGACGCATGCGCAGCCCTGGGCCGGCGGCATCATGCGCAGCCTGCACCGCTACGCTTCCGACGGGCTGGTGCTCGTGGCGCTCGTGCACCTGCTGCGCGAGTTCGCGCTCGATCGCATGCGCGGCAAGCGCTGGTTCGCGTGGATCACCGGGCTGCCGCTCCTGATGCTCGTCTATGTCAGCGGCATCACCGGTTACTGGCTGGTCTGGGACCTGATGGCGCAATACGTGGCGGTCACGACCGCCGAGCTCCTGGACGTGCTGCCGCTGTTCGGGGAGCCGATCTCGCGCAACTTCGTCGATGAAGCATCGTTGTCGAGCCGCTTCTTCACGCTGATGTCGTTCATCCACATCGCGGCGCCGCTGCTGCTGCTGCTGTTCATGTGGATTCACATCCACCGCCACACGGCCGCCAGGATCCAGCCGGCGCGCGGACTCGCTGTGCTGGTACTGGGTTCGTTGCTCGTGCTCTCGGTCGCGCTGCCCGCGGTGAGCCAGGCGCGCGCGAACCTCGACCTGGTGCCGGCAACGATCGGGCTCGACTGGTTCTATCTGGCTGCCTATCCGCTGGTGGAACGCTGGGGTGGGGTCGGCGCCTGGCAGCTCCTCGGCGGGGCGCTCCTGCTATTGGGGCTCGTGCCGTGGTTGCCGCGCAAGCGCAGTCCACCGGTGGCGAAAGTGAGCCTGCTGAACTGCAATGGCTGCGGTCGCTGCGTGGGCGACTGCCCGTTCGGCGCGCTGTCGCTGCAAGCGCGGAGCGACTGGCAGTCCTATGCGGCAGAGGTCGTCGTGAACGCCGATCGCTGCCTCAGTTGTGGCCTTTGCGTTGGCGCCTGCCCGACGGCGACGCCGTTCCGGAGCGCCAATGTGTTCTCGGCCGGCATCGAGCTGCCACAGCTGCCGCTGGCTGCGCTGCGCACGCAGCTGAAGGAATCCTGCGCCGCGCTCGCCGGAGACGACCGGCTGGTGGTGTTCGCCTGCGAGCATGCCGGCAGCATGGACGCGGAACTGCGCCGGAATTCCGCCGTCCTCAGGATGCCCTGCGTCGGCATGCTGCCGCCGTCATTCATCGACTTCGTGTTTGCGCGCCGCCTCGCGGACGGCGTGGTCATGGCGGGCTGCGCGGCCAACAGCTGCTACCAGCGCCTCGGCCAGCGCTGGACCGAGGAGCGCATTGCCGGTCAGCGCGATCCCTGGCTGCGCGTCCGCGTGCCGCGCGAACGCCTGGCGCTCTCCTGGGCTTCCGATCTCGCGGCGTTTCGCCGCGGGCTCTCGAGCCTGCCGCCGCTGCGGCTTTCGGCGGAGCGGAGCGGGAAGCCGGGTCTCAAGTTTGCCGCCCCACGCTGGCCCCTCGCCGCGCGGGCTGCCGGTATCGCCTTGCTACTGGGCCTCCTCGCCGGGCTGACGGGTGTGCTCGCGACGGAGCCGCCGCTCCGCCAACTCGGTCCGAACGAGGCCATCCTGCGCCTTTCCATACGGCACGCGACCGCCACCCGGGAGGAATGCAAGCCACTGACGGCACAACAGATGATGGAACTGAAACCGAACATGCGCCGTCCCGTCGACTGCGCGCGCGAACGCTGGCCGGTGTATGTGGAACTCGAGCGCGAAGGTACGCTGCTCTACAGTGGCACACACCAGCCATCCGGCCTCTGGAATGACGGTTCCGCGACCGTGTTCCGGAGTTTCAGGGTGCCTGCGGGCCCGCAGTCCATCATCGTGCGCATGCGCGACAGCGGCCGCAGAGCCGGTTTCGACCATGTGCGTTCAGGCACAATCGAGCTGCGACCCGGCCAGAATTTCGTCATCGGGTTCAGCGCCGGCGCAGGGTTCAGCTGGCGTTGAGGGGCCCGGGCAGCTCAAGGAGATACCGTGAACCTGATCGCCTGGCGCAATGAGTTCACGATCGGCCTGCCCGACGTGGACCACGAGCATCGCGAGATGATCGCGATGATCAATGCGCTGCACCAATCGCTCGGGCCGGTCGCGGATGTCGAGCGGATCGTCGCTGCGCTCGGCGAGATCCATGCGCGCATCACGGCGCACTTTGCGCTCGAGGAACGCGAAATGCGCAATCTCAGGTACGCCTACGCCAGCCAGCACAAGCAGGATCACGAACGCCTGCTGGACGACATCCTGGACATCATCGATTCGGTCGAGTCAGCCGCCGACTACGATCCAGAGGCGCTCGGTGAGCGGCTATCGAAGTGGTTCACCGAGCATTTCCGCACCCACGACTCGCGGCTGCACCGCTGGCTGGCCAGCCAGGGCCCGGCGGCTAGCCAGCCACCGGCATGAATGTGAATATGCCGACACCGAGGACGAACCACAGCGACGCGAACACGAGCCCGTAGCCGAAGATGGTGCGGAAATCGATGCGCGCGATGCTCGCCGCGATCACGATCCAGAACGGCGAGATGAGATTTCCCATCTGGTCGCCGACGCCGAGCGCGAGCAGGCCCTGCTCGGCGGAGACGCCGAGCGTCAGTGCGGCCTCCGATGTCACGTAGCCCTGGATGATCCACTGCCCGCCGCTCGACGGCACGAAGATCGCGACCACCGTGCCGGCGATGGCGGTCAGGAGCGGAAAGGTCGCGGGCGTCGAGATGTCCGCGAAGAACCGGGCCAGGGTCTCGCCCACGTTGGTGTATTGCAGCACGCCGGCGACACCGCCATAGACCTGGTACAGCACCAGGATCTGCCAGCAGCTCAGCACCCCGGAGCGCAAGGCCTGCGAGAACTCGGCAATATTGCGTTGCAGCAGCAGCACGACGAAGAGCAGCAGCGTGATCATCGAATTGAGGTCGAGCCCGGCGTCCTTGGTCACGAAGTGGTGGTACAGCCAGCTGCCGACCACCGCCGCCAGCAGCAGATTGAAAATCCGCGTGCGCTCGCTCCAGGCGCCGAGACCCGGGGCTCCGCTCGCTGCCGGTGCAAGGGACGCGGCCACCTGGGTCAGTGCGTTCGCTTCAGGAAAAGCCGAAACTTCACGCGGTTCGCGCGACGCCATCAGGCGGCCGACGAAAGCCACGGCCAGCGGGAATGCCACCACCAGCAGTATCGCGGGCGCTGACCAGATGGTGCTCGCAAGCGGCAGTACGCCGATGCTGTCCTGCAGGAAGTGACCCGGTGTCGCGACCATCAGCACCGGGGTCGAGGACAGGCCGTATTGCCAGATCGCAGTCCCGGCGAATTGCGCGGCCAGCAGGCATGGGAAATCGACGCGGATACCCTTCGCCTCGGCCGCACGCGCGAAATGCACCGCGATCAGCGGACCGAGTGCCAGGCCGAGGCCCCAGTAGAGGTAGCTCAAGGCCGCCGACAGCAGCACCGACAGCAGGAACACGTGGGTCGTGGTGGCCGGCAGGCCGGCCAGCCTGACAACGGCAGTACGGAAGAATGGCATCGTGCTGAGCACCGAACTCAGCACCAGCAACAGCGTCATCTGCATGCTGAATGCGAGGAGCATCCATAGCCCGCGGTAGAAGGCATCGCTGGTATCCGCGACGCTGTTGCCGAGGGCGAGCGCAACCGCGATCAGCACCACCAGCAGTATCACCGCCATGGCCGTCGCGTCGGGAATCTGTGCCCCCGCCGCCTGCGAGAAACGCGTCAGACGATCACGCATGGGGATGTAATATATCCATTCGCATTCCTCGTGGTGGCATCCCTTGGATCTGACGCGCCTGCGAAGCCGGTTGCGCATGCTGAACCCGCGATACTGGCTGACCTGGCTGGGTCTCGGCGGCCTGCGCCTGATCGAGCCGCTGCCATACCGGTGGCTGCTTGGCATCGGCCGCCTGCTGGGGCGGATCATCGGCCTGCTGCCGCTCAGCTATCTGCGGATAGCGCGGCGCAACATCGAGATCTGCCTGCCGGAACTCGCTCCCGATGCGCGCAAAATGCTGCTGAAACGGCATATCGAGAGTCTCGGCATCGGCCTGTGCGAGACGGCCTTGACCTGGTGGAGTCCCAACGAGCGCGTCCGCGCGCTGGCCGAGGTCAATGGCTTCGAGCACCTGCAGCGCGCACTGGCCCGGGGCCATGGCGCCATCCTGGTCGGCGGGCATTTCACGACCATCGAGATCGGCACCCGCATCCTCGGTACCATCGTGCCGCTCAATGTCCTCTACCGCCCGACCAGGAATGCAGTGCTGTCGGCGGTCATGGAGCGTCAGTTCCGGCGTTTTGGCCAGCGCGCGATCTCCTACGATGACATCCGCATGGTGGTGCGGGCGCTCAAGGAGAATGGCGCGGTCTGGTACGCGCCCGACCAGAGCTATCGCAACAAGGGCGCAGCCATGCTGCCATTCTTCGGCACGCTCGCCGCCACGAACACGGCGACATCGCGCCTGGCCCGCATGACGGGCGCCGCGGTACTGACGTATTTCCCGTTGCGACTGCCCGATGCGCAGGGCTATCAGGTATTCATCGGGCCGGAACTCGAGAATTATCCGAGCGACGATCCGGTCGCGGACACGCTGCGTTTCGGCGCGCTGCTCGAGGAACAGATCCGCGACCACCCCGAGCAATACCTGTGGATGCATCGGCGCTTCAAGGGGCTGTCACCGGATTATCCCGACTACTATGGCCGCGACGCGCGGCGCCGGCGCAGCCGCGCATGATTTTCCCCGCATGATCGACCGCAGGCGACCGGCCGGTCTTCACGCGGCCGAAGAAAAGCGCTTTAGCGATACGCCTTCAGGCTGCCGGGAATGGGCGGGCCCGCCTCGGGATTGAATTTCCGGTGATCGAGGCCGAGGTATTGC
>JBAQWM010000264.1:0-3679 GCA_049298915.1 Steroidobacteraceae bacterium
TCATGCCGACCAGGATCTGCAGCATCAGCGCGAGCAGCACCGCCGTGCCGGCGCTGCGCGTGACGAGGGTCTGGCCGCGGCGCCAGACGCCGGCGACGAGCAACAGCAGGACCAGCGCGGTCAGATAGGCGCCAAGCCGGTGTGAATATTGAATGGCGACGCGCGCCGGGCCGCCCAGGACACCGCCTTCGTAGTCGATGCCAAGCCCCCGCCACAGGACGAAAGCATTGGCAAAATCCATGTCGGGCCACCAGCTCCCGTGGCAAGTGGGGAATTCCGCGCAGGCGGCGGCTGCGTAGTTGGAGCTGGTCCAGCCGCCCAGCGCGACCTGCAGGACCATGACCACCATGGCGACGATCGCAAGATTCCGCACCGGGCGCTCCGCCGCCTTCAGCTCGCGCCGTTCCGGCGCAAGTGCCAGCCACCACAACAGGGAAAGCGTCGCGAGGCCGCCCAGCAGATGCAGCGTCACGACCAGCGGTTTCAGCAGGAGCGTCACGGTCCACATGCCGAGCAGGGCCTGTAGCGCCACGAGCGCGACGACCACCCACGGCAGCACGCGAGGCTGTGCCGGATCCACCCGATTGAAAAACGACAGGGCGGCGAGTGCGAGAATCACGAGACCGAGCGCCGCCACGACATAGCGGTGGACCATTTCGTTGAGCGCCTTGCGGTAGTCAAAGGGGCGCTCCGGATATGTGCCGCTGTCGACGACCTGGGCCGGGTGGATCTGGCCGTAGCAACCGGGCCAGTCAGGGCAGCCGAGACCCGCATCGGTCAGCCGTACCCAGGCGCCGACCACGACCACGACTGCGCACAGCACTGTCGCAACCAGCGCCGCGCGGCGAAACCAGATGAGCCTGGCACCCATGGATGAACTCTAGCCGATACCGGACAGACGCAGCAGCCGTTCGAGATCCTTCAGCAAACCCTGGGCTTCACCGCCGGCCGGGTGGCGCATCATCAGATTGCCGAGCGGATCGACGACGTAGACCGAGGCCGCGCCACTGGCGGTGCGCGGAAACAGCGCGATCAACGCCGCGCCATCGGCTCCCGCGGCGCCGAGCACGAGCAGATCCGCATCGCCCGGGCCGGGAAATCCGGGGACACAGCATTCCCCTGAATGCAGCAATATCCGTTGCACGCGGGTGGCGTCCTTGTGGAGCGCGAGTCGCACCTTCGCAAGTTCCGCCAGCGCCTGCGTGCAGCTCTCCGCACAGGATTTGCCGGCCAGGTAGAGGAGCGACCAGACGCCCTGCATCACCCGGGTCGAAGTGACCGTGCCGTCCGGGAGGCTCAGGGCCACCTCCGGCAGCGGCCGCGGAGGATCGATCAATTCGCCATGCGCGGTATTGGCGGGGCGCCAAGCGGACGAGTAATAGAGCCAGATGGCCGCCGCGAATGGCAGCAGGAACAGCGCAGCCAGCAGCAGGAAATTACGGCGGCTGGAGCGGCGCCTGGCAGCGGCGTCCGTCACGCGTCATCCCCGCGGCGTCGCAGCCCCAAGGCAAGCCAGATGGCGACGGAGGTGGCGGCGAATGCGAACCACTGGATCGCATAGGCCAGATGGCGCGTAGCGGTCGTGCCGGGCACGCGCCAGTTGCGCAGGAAACCGTCGGGCTCCTGCGAATCCAGCAGGATCAGCTGCGGATGCAGATCCCGGCCCAGCTGGACTGCGAGATCGCTCATTTCCGGGAAGTTCGTCAGCCGCGGCCAGCCGCTGCCGGGCGGCGCCGCAATTCGGATCGCGGGGCGCGGCAGCTGATCCAGGCGTCCGGCGATCGTCCGCATTGCACTCGGCACCGCGACATCGGGCAGGGCATCGCGGGTTGCGCCGAACGGTGCCCAGCCGCGATCGACCAGCACCGCATCGCCGTCCGCTAGCAGCAGCGGTGTCAGCACATGCACCCCGGCGCGGCCGGATTCACTCATGTTGTCCAGCAGGAACTGATGGCTGCTGTCGTAGCTTCCGCTTGCAGTCACGCGCTGGTAACGCGGCGCGGCGATGGTGGCGGGCGGGAGCGACAGGGCGGGCGTGACACGGGCGAATTCCTCATCGAGGGCGCGCTTTTCCGTGGCGCGCCCCAGCTGCCAGTTGCCGAGCATGACGAACAGCAGTACGGCCGCCGCAGTCGCCGCCATCGTGACCGGGCGGAATCCGGATGGTGCGCAGCGCGGGCTCTGCGCCGGGCTATACTTGTTCATCCGAACAAGCACCGGGACCTTCCATGTCGTGGATCAAGTGGCTGGTACTCGCCATCTTCTTTGCGATCATCCTCAGCCTGGCATCGGCGATGCTCCACCTCGTGCACGACTACCGGGGCGAGTCGAAGCACATGGTGCGCGCCCTGACCTGGCGCATCGGCCTGTCCATCACGCTCTTCATCGTGCTGTGGGCGACCTGGAAGCTCGGCTGGATCGAACCGCGCGGCACACATAATTAAGGTGCGCTCCATCCGCCCTGGATATCGGTGGCGGTAATGATCTCGTCGGAGCGCGGCAAATCCATCATCGCGGAATTTTACCCGTGCGCGGCCCGCTGCGACGAATGACATGCCGACTGCGCCCAGCCGTTCCAACCCGGCGGTCACACCTGGCATCCAATTCCTAGAATTGACATGTCGCCTGTCCATGGGCCTGCGCCGGAGCCCCGCACTTGAATCTGACGGAAAAATCGCTGAACAACCCGATCGGCGTCGCGATCGGTGTTGGGCTCATCGTCCTGCTCGGTCTGGTGAGCATCGTCAGGTTGCCGGTGCAGCTGTTCCCGGATGTCGAAGAGCCTCAAATAACGATATTCACCGGCTGGCGCGCCGCGGCGCCCGCCGAAGTCGAATCCGAACTGCTCGAGCCGCAGGAACAGGCCCTGCGCGGCGTCGCCGGCCTGCGGGAGATCCAGTCCTTCGCGAATGCCGGCGGCGCATTCATCAACCTCGAGTTTGCGATCGGCACGGACATGGGCCGCACGCTGATCGACGTGATCGCGCGCATGAATCAGCTGCCGCCGCTGCCGCGCGACGCGGACGCACCGCGGATTTCGCTGGGCGAGAATGGCGGCGGCGGGCCGAATGAGACGCTGTCCTGGTTCTTCGTGCAGCTGAAACCCGGGACGCCGGGGCCGATCGAGGGCTACCGGCGCGAGGTCGAGGACCTGCTGCGCGCGCGTGTCGAGACGATCCCCGGCGTCGGCACCATCAATGTGAATGCAGGGGCGCCCGACGAACTGCGCATTGAATTCGATCCCTATCGGGCCGCGGAGCTCGGCATTCCGATCCCGACGATCGCCGGCGTTGCCGGCAGCGCCGACGATGTATCCGGTGGATTTGCGGAACTGGGCCGACGGCAATATACGCTGCGTTTCGCGGGTCGCTACCAGCCCGCAGATCTTGGCGAACTCGTGCTCGACTGGCGCGACGGGCGGCCGGTGCGGCTGGCTGATGTCGCGACCATCGCAGTCGAGCGCGGCGACCGCAATTCACTCGCGGTCCAGAACAACAATCCGGCGATCGGGATCCAGATCCTGAAGGAATCCGGCGCCGACGTGCTGGCCACGCTCGGTGCCGTCAAGAAGGAAATCGCGGCGCTGCGCGAGGGGCCGCTGGCCGCGATGGGCCTCGCAGTGGAGCAGTCCTTCGATCCCTCCGTGTTCATCAATCGCGCGATCGGCATGGTATCGGGC
>JBAQWM010000265.1:0-10177 GCA_049298915.1 Steroidobacteraceae bacterium
TGGAGCGCCGCTTCCAGTCGCGCGCGCAGGTCGTCACGGCGGCGGTTGATATCCGCGATGTCCACCGTCGCAAGGCGCCGGTCGGCTTCCGGAAGCTTTGCCGCAAATGCATTTCTGCGGGTCTCGAGCATGTCGGAGAATGCGCCAAGACTGGTCGCCCAGCCCTCGAGATTCCTGGACATCGCCTGGAGCGAGCGGTAGTTCTTCAGGCCTTCCTGGAATTCATGATCAGCCAGCAGGTTGTACAGGTACCGTGACTCCGGCGCTTCCGGGAGTTCGGCAAATTGCGCAAACCAGTCCGGTCGCGCGCCGCGGTCGGCGGCAATCGCGGCGCCGAGCAGGCGCCCGGCGCGGATCGCTGCGATCGATTCGTCGAGACGGACGCGTTCGGCGTCGTAAGCAGCGATCGCCTGCTCGTAGTACCGGACCGCCTGGCCGAGCGCGGAGAGTTCCATATAGGCATAGGGCACGGCGAGATAGGATTCCTGGACCGCGGCGTCGAGCATGTCGCGCCCGTGCAGTTCGACCCACGGCACCAGCGCCTGCCGGTAATCCCCGCTGGCCGCATCCGCCCAGCCTGCTCCCAGCAGGGCCTTGTTTGCCTGTGGCCCCTGCAGTCGCACCCGGTCGAGCGCAGTGCGCGCCGGCGCCGGCTGGCCCGCCTGCAATAGCGAAAATCCGAGCGCCAGATTGGCCTTGTCGCGCAGTGCGAGCAGTTCCGGATCGGTCACCTGCAGCAGCCCGACCTGTTCCAGCATCGCGTGGCCGCGCTCGGCGGCATTGGCGCGCACCAGCGCGACGCCCAGGTTGAATCTCGCGTACGCGGTCCAGTTCTCCGGCCCCTGCCAGCCATCAAGTTCGGCGATGGCCGCGTCGAACTGTCCGCGATACATGAGTCCCTGCGCGATCAGCAGCCGGCGTTCCGATTCGAGCTCGATCGGCAGTCCCGCGCTGACTGCGCGCAAGGCCTTTTCGGACTGATCGTAGAGCCCGCTTGCGTACTGGACCTTGCCCAGATAGAACCAGGCGCGATCGCGAACCGGCGGCGGCGTGGTCGCATCGGCGAGCAGGCGTTCGAAGATTTCGCGCGCCTCGCGGTGCTGGCCCAGCGAGAGGTAGAGCCCGCCCCGCAGCAATTCCGCGTCGCGCGCATGCGGCGCAAGATGGCCCTGTTCGCGATAGGCGGACAGGCGCACCAGCGCTTCGAAGTGATCGCGGCCATAGAAATGGAACAGGACATCACCGTAGTGCAGGTCCTGGATCTTCACCGGCGGCAATCCCGCCGGATCCGGCGTATGTGTGCGCGCGGCGCCCAGCTTGGGGTCGGCCAGCTCGGGGTCGGCCAGCGCGGGTGCCGCGCCTTCCGCGGCAGCGGACCAGGCGGCAAGCGCCCCCAGGACGATGGTCAGTCGCAGGCCCAAGCAATCACTCCCATACGCGCACGACAAACTCGGGCTGCAGCTTGCGCAGACGGTCGCTGATGCGGAGTTCGACGTACTTCGCGCCGACGCCCTTGTCGATCGTCTGAGTCGCCCCGCGCTTGTAGTCGCGCCCGTGCGTCCCCCGCCCCGTGAAGAATGCAACCAGTTCGTGCTCCCCGACCTTCATGTTGCCGAGCCAGATCCGGTGCACTCCGCCGCGCAGCAGCGCCTCACGCTCACGGGCGGTGTACAGGTAATTCGAAACCTCCTTGTTGTCGATGCGGATCTGCACCGAGTCGAGGTCGAAGAATGTGCCGACGTCCATCGAGACGAATACCGCGATTTGCGTGCTCGCCGGGAACAGCAGATCCTCCTCGAGCATGAACAGGTCGCGGTTCAGGTCGACGACCTCGCGACGCAGTTCCTGCACCTCGGCGTCGAGCGCGGATCGCTCCGTCGCCGGTGGCGCCGCCGGCGCCTGGGCGCGCGCTGCCGTTGCCGCCATCAGGATGATCGTGGGTACTCCAATCGCCTTGATCCAAGCTCTCATGTCGGCAATTCCTGTTTATTCGTCGATAAGATCACGCAATTCCACCAGCAATCCGCGCTCCTCGCGCCCATCCAGCGCATCGTAACGGGCGCGGATGATGCCGTGACGGTCGATCAGCAGAATCAATGGCAGCTGATCCACCCGATAGGTCCGGCTAACCTTCTTGCTGGCGTCCAGCAGCACCGGATAGCCGATGCCGGAAGCCGCCGCGACTGCCGCCGCCGACTCCCGTTGCTCGTCGAGGCTGACCGAAAGCACGACCAGACCCGCGGGCGCATAGGTCACGCGCAACCGTTCGAACCGCTCGAGTTCGCGCCGGCATTCACCGCACCAGCTGGCCCAGAAAACGAGCGCGACGACCTCTCCGCGGTGCTCGGAGAGCCGGTCATTGGCGCCCTCCACGGAGCGCAGCGCGAAATCGGGGGCAGTCGATGCCATGACTGGCGCGGCAAGCGCAAACAGGACCGTGATCGCCGCGACCAGGCGCACGATGCGCCGCTTGTCAGCCGTGAAATCCTGATTGCGGGTCATGATATGGGTCTGCCGGACAGCCGGCTGCGAATGCTCCTGTTGTCCGGCCTGGCCGACATAATGCCGGGGCGGCGGGCGTGAAACCACTGCCGTCCCGGGCATCGTTCGCAGCAGACCGCGGTTAGTCACACGATTGTGCCGCTGACGATCGGGTTGAAAGCGATCAGGCTGTCCTGAAGGATCGTCGAACCGAGACCGTGACCCGGGAACAGCGATCCGAACCTGCCCTGCTCGCCATGCAGTGCCAGGTAATTGAGGATGACGGTCTCGACCAGAAGATTGACATTGTTCGCCGCCGGCGTCGAGGCCGTTTCAACCGACCCGTCCTGGCGGAACCAGCCGAGCTGCTGGTGCTGCTCGGGTGGGCGACTGTCGCCGGTATAGAGCTGCGACCGGCCCTGCGGATTGTAGACGAGGAAAAACGAGGCGGCGGTCTGCTGATTGTCGCTGATCCAGTTGAATTTGCCGCGACCGTCCACGCTGTTGTCGGCCACGCCATCCGCCGACAGCGATCCGTCGCTGAACACGTACAGCATCAGCGGCACACCGCGGCGCGCCGCGTATTCCAGGCAGGCCCCCATGCAGCGGCCGGCCCGCAGATCGCGCAGTTCGCCGGTCGCGCGGCCCTGGCCATGATAATCATAGCCACCCATCGTGATGGTGCCGGCGCCGGCGTAACCATTGATGACCAGCTTCATGACCGCAGCGGTCTTCTGGAACTCCAGATCAGCGTCGAATTCGGCGCGCGTGAAGATACCCCCCGGGCCGACGATGTCCAGGTCGAGTTCGGGGTTGAGCGCCGACGGATCGCCGTAGCGGTCGGCCAGGTCCGCGGCCTTGACGTAGTTGCAGCGCACCAGGTCCTTGATCACCGCATCACGCGTGATCCCGGTGTCCACGCGCGCGAGCTTTCGATCCGACAGCCGCTGGATCGATTCCATGACCAGCACCGCGTCGTCCTGGTCGAGGAGTCCCACCAGCTTGCCGGTGTCGACCAGGCCGGTGACGTCGCTGGTGCGATCGATCTTGGTCGGTCGTACCGACGGGTTGACCATGGCGACAGGTGCCATCGAGTTACCGCCGGACTCCGAGCTCTGCGATCCGACCAGCGTCAGCAACTCGCCATTCGCGCCGGCACGGAATATGCCATACATCGGATTGTGCGGATTGTTGCCGGTGTCGTTTTCGGAGCGCGCGGGAATCACGGCGCCGTTGATCGCGGCCGCGGTCGCCGGGCTGACGCGCTCGATGATGCCGCGCTTGAAGGCGCTGTCGGCATGGAATGCGAGCCCCAGGTTGCGGTCGATAAAGTCATTGCCGGGACTGCCGGGATTCGGCGCATTCGGCACCATGTCACCCGGCAGTCCGAGACGGCCATAGCCGGCTGCCGACAGGAAATCGAGCTGGCCACCGATGCCGCCGACCAGCACGTTGGAGCCGACCATATTTGCGCCGCCGGCGAGATCGATGCAGATGAATGGAATCTTGCCCGCACCCTGCATGGCGATTCCGCAACTCTGCTTCAGCGCCTCTAGATCCGCCGACAGCGCTGCCTGCGCTGCACGCGGCCTGGAGAACAGCCCGAAAACTGTCGGTGCGATGACGGTTGCCGCGCCGCTGATGAAGCCCTGAGAGATGAACTGGCGGCGCGTTACCGGTCTGGGGTGATCTGGATGGCAGAGCGGTGCATCGGGATGCAGCGCCCTGCGCCTGGATAGTCTTCTCATCTTTGCAGGATCCTCATTGCAGCAGCGTGCTGGCACCGCCGATCACGGCGGCACAGGCCGCCTTGACGACGACCGGTGTGCGATCTGCGGCGCAGCCGGCGCCGCAGGCAGTCAGCCTTCCGATCAGGGCATCGACCTCGGACGATATTTCGGCGGCGGAAGGCTGCGTTGCCATGCCGGTGCCGACGGCACGGGCGAGCAGCGGGCCGCTGATCAGCGCACGCTCGGCGGGCGTGTCGAATGCCGCGGCAGCCGGGGCGCCGAAGTCGAATCCCGCGAAATAGGCCGCACGCCGCGCGGGATCGTCGACGAGTTCATTGCAGTACTCGATCGCGAGCTGGGCCGTACCGACCTGGTGCGAGGACAGGAAGCCCTCGATGTTCTCGACCGTCGGCAGCTGTTCGCGAACGCGATTGTAGGTGTCCGCGATCGCGGTGGCGGTCGCCGGCACGCCGGTCATCATCGACATCGACGCGGAAATCTCCTGGAATGTGCGTAGGCCTATCTCCGGTGACGGGTCGCCGTCCGGCGGCGTTGGCAATGGCGCCGGTGCGGGTTCGGTGCGCAGGTGCGTGGTCGAACCGATCCGCTCGAAACTCAGGAAGAACTGGTCCGCTGCCGGGCCCTTGTCGAGGGCAATGACCGTGCCGATGTCGGAAAGCGGAAAGCCGAGAGCCTGGCCCTGGTTGTAACCCGAAGCCCTGACCGTCCGGTCGAGCGGGACATAGGCCTGGCCGACGCGCAGTTCGCCGCCATTCACGCCTATGCGTATGCCCCGGATCGGCAACTGGTCCGGTGTGATGGCAGGATCCAGGTTGATGAATGCCGGCTGGCTGAACAGGTATGAATAGCTGTCGAACTGGCTCGCTTCGAACAGAATGTAGCTTTGCGGCACATTGACGAGATGCGACACCGAGAACAGGAGGTAGAAGCGCTCGCCGACACCGGCGTCGAAATTCTGCTGGATCTGCGCCGGCGTCAGCGCGCGGTTGTGGATCGCGACCATGCGCACCACGCCATGCCATGGCCGGTCATTCGAGACTTCATTGCCGAGCACCAGGGCGAAGGTGTCATTCCAGCCGGTCAGCAGGCCGGGAGCGACCGGATCGGCGGTCGTCGCCAGCGCGCCATTGACGTAGATGCGCCGCCCATTGACCGGGTCATAAGTGGCGACCACGTGCTGCAGCGTCGCCTGCAGTACTTCGTCCGCTGCCCGGGTCGAATGCGCCGGTGCGCCATTGGCGCCGGTCGCGACGCTGCGATGCAGGAAGTCGTAGTTGTACATCGTCTGGCCGAGTGTGAAGTTGCGGGTCGCCGTCCCGCCCGAGTAGCCAATGATGAATGCGTCTTCCTGCACCACATTGGCCGGCGCCACCCAGCCCTCGATCGTGTACTCGCCGGTTGCCCTGATCAGGTCATGCAGTTTGCGGCTGGCTGCGGTCGGGCCCTGTGCCTTGCCCCCGCGGATGTCGATACCCCAGCCGCCGACCCAGCTCACGCTGCCCGACAGCGTCAGATTCAGTGCCGGTTCGACGCCACTGGTGTCGTAGGCAACCGTGCCGGTGCCGGTCTTGAATTCATACAGCGCAATCGCCGCACTGTCGTAGCGGTTGCCGCCACTCGCGACGGTGCCCTCATACAGTGTCAGGGCCTTCGACACCACCAGTTGCGGGTCGATCTGCGTGAGCGGCACGCGGCCGGCGAAATCCACGACCGCGGCCTCCATGATCGCGGCGCTCTGCCCGCAGTCGGTCCAGCAGTTGTGGAATTCCTCGCGCAGCCGGAGCACCACACGGGAGTCCGCCGGCGTGTCGAGACTGATCTTGGCGCGCACTGCGGCATAGGCGACGTCAGCGTCGGATTCCGCGAAGAACGGCGATTGCGGCGTCGGTGCATTTGACGAGTGGCAGCGCGAGCAATACCGGGTCAGCAGCGGATGGACCGTCGCGGCAAACGCATCGGAATCCGCCGGGAACGACTTGCTCGCTCCGACGTCATGCAGCGGGGGCGGCTGCAGCTGCACACCGCGCGTTCCGCCGAGCGTCGCGCCCGCCCAGTTGCGTATCCAGACCGTCAACTGATCGGCACAGGCCGAAGCAGCCGCGAGCCAGCAGTGGTGACCGCCGCCGACTTTCGTGACCATCGTCGATGCGCCCGGATTGCCAAGATCCACGACACCGTTGGCGGCTTCGTAGGCCAGATTGATGTCGTCATTGCGCACGAAGCGCGGCACCTGCCCGCCCGCGCCGTGGCAGCTGCCGCAGCGATTGCTGGACTGCAGGTTGTCCCAGACATTGAGCTTGAATGCCTGCACGTCCTGGCTTGCAGGAGGCGGACCCGTATATCCGGCCGGTACCGGCGGCGAAACCACCGGATTCTGCGTGGTCGGCGCCCCGCCGCTGCAAGCTGAAATCAGCCAGGCGACCGCGAGTGCCGGCAGCAGCCACCGGCGCGCCGGCGCTTCCCTGAGTTCTTGGCGCATGGTCTTCACTGGCCCTTGCAATAGTCCGCGGCGTCGGCGAATGCCTGCTTGAGGCGAAAGCCGCTGGCGCGGAATGATCCGACCATCGAGGCAATTCGCATGCGATCGAAGTCGTCGATCGGCGAGCGCAGGCAGATCGTCCTGAATACCTTTTCAACCTGGCATGAAGCGAAGGCGTCGCTGTTGCCGAACTCCTGACCGAGGGATTTCGCGCCATTGCCGGCGCCCGGCAGCGCCGGGTCCCAGCCGAGCAGGGAATTCTGGCCGCTGCGCCAGCGATTCTCCCAGGCGTCGTCTTCCGTCACATGACCGTGGCGAAAAGTATCCGCATTGATCGAGTACTTCGGCTGCACCGAGCCCGGCGTAAAAACGAGCCGGCCCTGCGTGTCGTCAAAGGTGTAATGCGCGAATGCCTGCGCCATTGGATCCATGCCCGAGTGGCAGCCCACGCAGTTGTTCAGGAACAGGCGCGCATCGCCGCCCGGGCTGCGGCTGACATCCTGCCGGATGCGATCCGGCGGCCGCGTGGTGTCCTGGATCTCCTCGAGATCGCGGCACAGGTGGTTCAGCACCGTAAACCGGAACATCGCGCGGTTGGTGCCGGCAATGAAAAAAGATTGCGCAGCGGCGCGGCTTGTCATCACGCCGGCGGTCGCGGCGGGAGGAATGCCGTAAACACCCGACTGCGTCGTTCGTTGCAGTCCGGTACGGAGGTCGATGCCCCGTGACTCCAGCTGCTCGTAGTGCGCATTGCTCGCGGCCGATACCGCAGGCAGCCCAAGACCGGCATTGCCGACATACAGGATGTCGCCGGACAGCAATTCGTTGAATGGCACGTCATCGCGCACCATGCCGATGACGGTGGCGGTGTAGTCGTTGAGCGGCGCAAAGACGGTCTGGTCGCGGTTGGTCCAGGGCGTAGCGAGATTTTTCAGCGTGACGGCATAGAAGGCCGGGTCGTCCATCGCGCGCAGCGCGGCCGTTTCCGTCTCCCCGGCGATGATATCGGCCTCCATCGCATCGAGCACAGCAGCGGATGGCGGCACACCCGCGATGCGGTCATGAATCCGCTTCGCCTGTTCTCGCGGACCCGCCTGTACGGTGGCGGCGAACAATGCGGCAGCCGCCACCACGGCAGTGACGCGCATCACGATTGTTCCATGTGGCGTGGCCACAAATTCATTTCCGGGCTCCAGTGGTAAGCGCCAATCAGGCTGCAGTCGAATATATCTGCGGGTATGCAGACGCATAATGTCTCTGAACGGCGACATTCACGAGTGAGTCCCGTCGAGTTAGGCTGTACCGATGATTGGCCCTCGAATGTACAAATGGCTGGAATTGAAGGGATACGCAGCGAAGCAGCGTTGCGGCGATTCTGCATTGCACCCGCATTCTGTAATGCGGACTGCGCTGAATTGCCGGTCCCGCGACCGGGCAGATTGAGATGCGCGTCACGTTAATGCCATCGCGCATGCTGCGGCTGGCAGCCATTGCGCTGACCAGTGTCGGCTGTGCAACCGGCCATGACGGCGACATCAACATCGGCAGCGGACAGCAACCGGATCCGGTCGTGCTCGACTTCCCCGTAGCCTATGTCAAGGGCCCGCTGCCGGATGGAACCGAGGACCTGCGCGAACTGGAGACCTTCCAGGCGGGTTCCGACCTGTGGATGCGCGACCGCGCCGCTCCCGATTCGCCAGAACGCAACCTGACATTCGCGATGACCGGCGGCTTGTGGAATGTCCGCGATGTCGATGTCTCATTCGACGGCACCAAGCTCATCTTCTCGATGCGCGAGCCGCTGATCCCCGGCGCCATGGACAGCGAGCAGCCCAAGTGGACCATCTATGAGTACGAGCGGCCGACCGACACGCTGCGCCGTGTCAGCGCTTCGGACCTCATCTGTGAGGGCGGCCATGACGTGGCGCCTCACTATCTACCGGATGACCGCATCGTGTTTTCGTCGACGCGCCAGTGCCAGTCCAAGGCCGTGCTGATCGACGAGAGCAAGCCGCAGTTCGCGGCCCAGGACGAGGACCGCAATGAGCACGCATTCGTGCTGCACGTGATGAATGCGGACGGTTCCGGTATCCGCCAGATCTCCTTCAATCAAAGCCACGACATGGATCCCGCGGTACTGGCGGACGGACGCATCGTGTTCAGCCGCTGGGAGAATGCCAGCGGCAGTTCCATTCATTTATATACGGTCAACCCGGACGGCAGCGGTCTGGAGCTCCTGTATGGCGCGAACAGCCATGCTACCGGCAGCGGCGCGACTGCCGTCCAGTTCCTGTCGCCGCGGACGCGGCCGGACGGCAGTGTCATCGCGCTGCTGCGCCCCTTCACAGGCACCGAACTTGGCGGCGATCCGGTCACGATCGACGCGCCGAGATTCGTCGAAATCCGGCAGCCGACATTGTCGAATGCCGGCCTCGCCGGGCCTGCCCAGACCAGGATCTCCGTCAATGACGTCCGCACCGACCCGGGGCCCTCGCCCGGCGGGCGCTACGGCTCGATCTTCCCGATGTGGGACGGCACCGATCGCGTGCTGGTCAGCTGGAACCTGTGCCGGCTGCTGGAGGGAACGCGCACAGTGCCATGCACCGCCGACCGGCTGGCCAATCCGGCCGCGGTGACGGCAGCGCCGCTCTATGGCATCTGGATCTTCGATCCGCGCGACCGCACGCAGCGACCGGTGCTGCAGCCGACGGAAGGTGTGCGTTATTCGGACGTCGTTCTGATGGCGCCGCGCGCGCCGCTGCCGCCCGTGATCCTCGATGCCGTGGCCGGCGTCGATTACGACCCGGTGCTGGCGCCGGAAAACGAGAATGTCGGCATTCTGAACATCAAGAGCGTGTACGACCGGGACGGGGTCTATGCGATGAGCGGCGCAGTACTTCCACCGGGCGGCATCACGGCGCTGCGTGATCCGGCCCAGACCACTGCGGATGAGCGCCCCGCCCGTTTTCTGCGTGTCGAGAAGGCCGTAGGTCTGCCGGACGACGAGGTACGCGATTTCCGCGGCACGGCATTCGGGGCGGCAGGCGGTCTCGGCATGCGCGAGATCCTTGCCTATGCGCCGATCGAGCCCGACGGTTCGGTGCAGATCAAGCTGCCAGCCGGCGTGCCAATTGCGGTGAGTGTCGTGGACCGCAATGGGCGGCGCATCGGGCCGCGCCACCTCAACTGGATGCAGCTGCGGGCCGGCGAAGTCCTGACCTGCAATGGCTGCCACGCGCCTGCAGGCGCGCAAGCCCCGCCCGCCATATCCCATGGGCGCCGCGGGCTGACCGCTTCGGTGAATCCGGGCGCGCCGACCACGGGCCTGCCATTTCCCAATACGAATGCCGCGTTATTCGCGGACATCGGCGAGACGATGGCCGAAGTGCGCGCGCGCATCAGCTGCCAGACCGATTGCGCTGCGCAGCTGCCGTCCGTCGACGTCATCTACGACGACATCTGGACC